>JAKSIB010000015.1 GCA_024399065.1 Fibrobacter sp.
GGCGTATTAAAATGACGGAATCCCGGCGTTGCCGGGGTTTGTTATTTGGATATGTCTTCCAAATTGTGGGTAAATTAAACGGCTCTGTCTACCCAAAGTGGTGTTGAGATAATAATTAATAATCCTAGATGGCAGGTTCCGTCTAGGATTTAATGTTATGGTGTAAGAATGGTATGGGTGTTAGTGTTGTGTGCTTGGATGAAAATCATATCCAACCCGTACTCGGCAACCTCTTTGTGCTCAAACTTAATGCAGTAGTTACCCTTGTCCCAAGACCATCCAGACTTTAATCTTTCCACCCAGCAAGCCTGAGTCTTGGACCCGGAGTCAGGATTACCAAGGTTGCGATATACCTCGCTACGAGTCAACCCAATATGAATGGGACCTGTATTGATTACGTAACCACTAAATAGAATACATACACTTTCTATAGCGATTAGTCGTCTCATATAACTCCTTGGTGATTGAAATATAGCAAGGCTCGTATAAACTACCGATGATATTAGCTGCGAGTTATACCGCATTTGAGGTACATCTATGGAATATACGTCAGAATTTCATCAGTTCTTGGATAAGTTGGCAGCGGAAACAGGTCATCATAACCTGATCGAAGCCATCCGTGAAGGATATAAAGTAACACATCCGTTATGTGAAGGTAAAGTTACCGATTGGGCGAAGAAAAGTATTGCATCAGCTGCATTAGCGGGATCCTTAGCAACATCATCTGTTGCTGCACCTATAGATGATGACCAATCTCAGTTGGATAACAGCGATAATTCAGCATTTGTATGCGAACAAGACTTTGAGAAAATTGATGATTTGAATGATGAACTATCTTACTGGAATAAAAAATATGAAAAAGCCCAACATGATTTAGTGTACTGGTTAGAAATGGCAAAACTTGCGCACGAATATACCTACAAGGGATGTGGTGATTATTGCCATTCCGAGTTTAAAGCAGCTCAGAAAAAATTTTATGAAGCTAAAGACCGCAGGGATGCATGTGCATTGGAAATTGAACGACTTGAACGAAAAAAAGCAAGAGTGAAGCAGCGCTCAAAATGCCCATATATCTACATAAAAAACTAAGAAACCATAGGTAGGGAATAGCTGGGTGATCCATATAAGACCACTTGGAATCATCATAGACCGTTTCAGCATTGTGCTTGCACCATACACTTTCATTGAAACCCTTATCACCCTCCGCATAATTGCGGAGGGTATTTTATACTAGGTAATTGTGTCAATACTTGGCAGATACCCCGTTGAAGATACACATAAAGTTCTAATTGGCTGCTCAGCAATTTACTGATTTGGGCCAGAGTTTTTCTATAATTATAAACTGTAGTTACATGAACCGTGGTATTAGTATGATTGATTATCTTGATTCACAGACCGTAGATGAATTCAATGCAGTGATGGAGGCCGGCTTTATCCCGCCTTGGGTTAAAGAAAAGATTCAGCACATGACAGAAGAAGAAATTGAAAAGGTTGCCAAGTATACTGAGCCACGAATGCAGTATAGCAACATGACGCCGAAGGAGCTGCGTGATTCGATCAGAAAGTTCCCGGGACGCTATGCCAATATGATTGCCGGCGCACTGTCGTTCAGCGCCCAGAGAGCTGCTCAGAACAATGTGGCGTTCAACCCTGCCGCCGAGACGACGCCACAGCATACTATCCGAGAAGGTTATTATCGAGCGGTCTTTACTTACATCAAGAAGTACATGTCTAGCAAGAAGTTCACCGTTTGCGATGAACATGGTAATGCCATGACTAATCTCAACGGCGATACAATTACCCAGAATCTGGACTATGACGCCGCCCGAGCCGTACGCACATGTATGGATGACGACCATAGCCGTGTCAATGAGCTTGGCCGTACTGCATACAAGAAAATATATACACTGGCGCCTAATTTTGTAAATTTCGCATCTATCGACAGTAATCCTGTTGTTAGACAGTTGCGACATGATACCCCTGTGTTCAATGACCTGATCACTAAGTGGTATGCGGGATTCTATAGTAAGGATGTTAAGCTCAAGCAGGCGGGTGACATGGCTGAACTGCAGCTTTTCTACGATACATATGGAAACCGTGGCGAAAACATGAAGAAGTTTAGGTCGGACCTCCTAATGAAGCAGCGTGAGGGTAATATCACCAGTGCTATCAACAATCGAAACGTTCGCCCGAACCCTTATACGGCCGGCGACGAAAAGATTCCGGACGCTGAACATAAGCAATGGAATGATCCGTTCCGTGAACCTGAAGAGGATGCCCCGATCGTATTTGATTACGAAATGGAAGATGATATCAAGAAACGCCTGCTTGATGAACTGGAATCCAAGTATGACCTCAATAATATGACTGATGGTCAGCGTAAGAAATTCTTTGAACAGTTGCGTGATGTTGATGCGAAGGCGAAGCGGATGGCTGCCGAATCATATGCGGATTCCAATGCACGATATATGGAATCCGAGGCAAACAGGACGCATGTTAATGATATCGCAGCAGATGCTTCCATCGGAGAAATTTTTGACCGTCGTTATGGCCTGTACCTGCCGCATGTAACCCCGCTATCAAGGGATATGATGTACAAGAAGCTGTATGACGAATATGTTAATGCCCCGGGTGTTGATGCAGCTGCGGCACCACGTCCGCTTGAACAGTACAGATCATATCTGGGCCGTACCTTCCGGAAGAATGGTGAATCTTGGCATGATTTTGCGCAGCGTCTGCGCTTTGATGTCGAGGCGGCATTCCCACCAAAGTATGTTGAAGGTGGCCTGCATAAGAAGGCCAAGTGGTTTAATACGTTGTTCGCTGAAGGGGATATAATCAAGAAATGCAATATTGACCCGACTGCGCAGGATGTATTCGGCGACTGGTGCATTGTCCATAATGACCTGTTCGGGGAGAAGTGTTCACCTGAACCACATCCAGATCACGTCTCCGGATTCAATTTCCAGAACTACGCAACGATCCAGAAAATGGAACGTGAGCGTGACGCCGGATATCAAGCTGATGCGGAAATATATAAAAAATACATACCGACCAACATTTACGCTTAACGGAAAGCCCACGGCTTCAGCCGTGGGATGATGAAAACAGTTGCCAACTGGGAAAAGTTTTTGTAGATTGTTATAAACTTATTTATGATAAGAGTTCTTGGCAGTCCTCCTATCAAGGTTAGATTTTAGAATGTCCTCGGAACGCTGACTGCCAATTTTAAGTGTTTCGGGGACATTTGCTTATCTATGGTTGAATTGAAGACATACAAGTACAAGTTGTATAATAGGGATGCATTGAAGTATCTCGACGACATACTTGTTATTGCAGGTCGGATATACAACCACTGTATAGCTTTGCATCGTAGGTACTACAGCCTCTACCATAAGATGTTGAACAAGTATCAGTTGCAGAAGCACTTAACCAAGTTGAAACGACAGTATCCAGAGTGGAATGAGGTTCCTTCGCAAGCCGTACAAGATATAACGGATAGAATAGACCGAGCATATAGGTTGTTCTTCTCCAATCTAAAAGCTGGGAAGAAGACTAATCCACCGCATTTCCAGAAAACTGCGAAGTATAGGTCGTTCACGACCAAGCAAGCTGGATATAAGTTTCATGATTTTAATCGTGTTAAGATAGGCAAAAAAGATTTTCCCTATTGGAATAGTAGGGATTTAAATGGCAAGGTCAAGACCTTGACCGTCAAACGCAAGAGCAACGGATTCTACATATACATTGTCGTAGAGCAAGAAGTAGCATACGAAGAGTGGACTAAATCGGGTGAAATCGTTGGTTTCGACTTCAGTCTGCATGACTTCTTGGTTTCCTCTAACGGTGATGATTGCAGTATGCCTAAAATTTTGCGGAAGAACCTCAATTCTTTAAGGAACTTATCGGAGAAATACCGTAGGTCTAAAGGTAAACGAGGTTCGCTGCGTACATTGCAGAAGCTACATGAGAAGGTGGCTAATCAGCGTTCGGATATGCACTGGAAGCTGGCACGGCAGATGTGTCGGGACTACGATGTGATGGTATTCGAAACGCTAGACCTAGCTAACTTATCCAAGAAGTACAAGAAGTCCATGTACGACTTTGGATTCAACACCTTCTTGAATATCCTTGAATATGTAGCACATAAGACTGGTAAGACGGTTATGTATGCAGACAAGTGGTATCCATCCAGTCAGCTATGCTCCGAATGTGGATTTCAACACCACGACTTGAAGGATGTATCCATACGACATTGGATATGTCCTAGCTGTGGTGCGGAGCACGACCGAGATAGGAACGCCGCAATTAACTTATGTAAGGTAGGGGCATCTACCTTTGGGACATGTTGCTCGCAGTAGCAACTCCCAGAATCCCACGACTTTAGTCGTGGGAGTATGTCAACGGAAAGAGTTATGCATTTGATTGTGTATTTACAGTTGGCATTGAGGTTGCCACTGGGAATGCGGCAGTGATTGTTAACGACATGTATGCAGGCAATCCGGCTGAATTGGACGCAGCCCTTAACATGATGAGGAGTAGGCTTTAATGTTTGATCGTGCTCGTTTTGATGCTGATTACCTGAATGGGCGTACTGAATACGATATTGAATACAACGGCGTCGTATACAGCAGCGCAACATTCGCTGGCTATCATCCAAACAAATCCATCGAAGGTTTCTATAATTATGATGGATCGCTGATCTGTACTTTGAAGGATAACGTGCGTGTAATCGGATATGAGCGTCGAGAAATCAAGGTGCATCATGTCTATAAGCATTTTAAAAACAAATTCTACTATGTAGTGGATGTGGCAACCCATTCAGAAACAAAAGAGCAGTATGTCGTATATCGTCGTATGTATGGCGATGGATCGCTGTGGATCAGACCGTTGGATATGTTCCTGTCAGAGGTCGATCACGATAAATATCCGGACGTTACACAGAAATATCGTTTTGAGGAAGTGGACTCAATCCCTGATCCCCAATAAGTCCGTATACACGCCAGTAAATTGCTTTCATTATCGGCATCCGTGACGAATATTTCGCCACGGTGTTTTTCATATGGCTGCGATAGTATTGTTCTAGCGAGCCATTTGGATAAAAATATTCATAAAAACCTAAGTAGTATTGACAATTTGGATTTAAAGAGTTATATTTGGTGAAGTAAAAATGCCTAACCATACTTATTCAAGGAGATAACCATGGCATATTTGAATAAAGTCCTGCTGATTGGTCGCCTTGGCCGTGACCCCGAAATCACTTTCGTTGGTGACACTAACAAGAAGATGGCCCGTTTCAGTATCGCATGTTCGTGTAAGCGTAGGAATGATCGTGGCGAGACCGTCGAACATACTGATTGGAATACGATCGTATGCTGGGGGAATATCCCGACAATCCTCGAACGTATCAAGCTCGGCAAGGGTGACATGGTGTATGTCGAAGGCAGTGTCGGGTCACGTCGATGGGTGGACAATGACGGTAACCCGCACAATATCACGGAAATCACCGCATCTACTGTACAGCTTCTTTCCAGTCGTAACGGCAAGAATGACGCTAATGGCGAATCTGACGGCGCACCTGCCAATGATGGCCTGATGACTCCTGCTGAAGTTGATGACCTTCCGTTCTAGGGGGACGCATGATTACAGTGTGCATAATTGCCATGGTATATGTAGCCGGTATGCTGCTATATATCTTGCTTAACCGGCATAGGATTGGCCGAATAGAACAACGTGAAGGCAGTGAGTTTTCCGACGGTTATCATGTCCGTGTTAATTTGCTTGGGTTGATCTGTGAATCGTTCTTGTGGCCACTGTTATTGATTGAATTTGTAATCGAATATGTGTACGATCATGCAAATATCATTGTTGATGACACCGAATTACTAGACGTTTCAAAACCAGAACCGGCCAAGAAGATTGAAGTAACGGTGGGCAAAATCGGCGAGACTATCTATATAGGCGATAGTGATACCAACACAAATAAGTGACAAATAGGCGGTCGCAAGCTCACACCCTTTAGGGTGTGGGTAAGACCCGCCGAAAATATTTCAAAAAAAAAACTCTTACCAAGCATGAGATTATAAATTATATTTGTATTGTTAAGCAATGAAAATGCTTTTTAGAGAACCGAAGTCAGTCCCAACTGAAATAATGATTGGATGAACTGCTTCAATATGAGATGAGTAATTGCTTGATAGACAAAAACTTATGTGGTCTGGCTGGAACCCGTAATCTAGCTGTGTGGTTGGAACAACCCACCGCTGAGGTAACTGCCGCTATGCAAGGCTGGCTATATGCTTGTTTCGCACAAGCAGTTCCGTTGAAGCGAAGACAAGAAGCTCACAGCCTTTAGGCGGTGGGTAGTTCACTACTGGAGAAAAGTTGGCTATGACTAAGATCACTGACATAGAAACACCTGAATTACGACAGGCGTGTGCAAAAGGTTTAGCGTATATCGCAACAATGGGCCGTGCAAATACGGATATTGCAAATCTGGTAGGCAGATGCAACATGCTGTTCCATGATACAAGTAAGGTTTTTGTGCTAGGTATATGCAAAGACAAGGACTTGATGAATAAGTTCGATAAATTCTATACTAGGACAGCGAAAATCAGAACTGCGAATATTGGCGAAAGACTCAAGGGATTTAAGATTCTAGCGGAATATGCTAAAATCATGGTTGAATTTTCTAAATGGATTGAATCCCATGAATTCACTGAAGGTGAAATGGAGGCCATCCAGAAGAAAGTCGAAGATTTAGCAAAGAATGAAAATTGCTTGTAGACTATCCAAGCATGCCTAAATTGCCGGGTCTAAACTAAAAGAAGCTGTATCACTACAGCTTCTTTTTTATTTGCCAATCAAGGACAGTTTGGTGGCGTTCTGATCGAAATGATATATGTCTTGGTCGGACATATCTACGTGGAATTCCGATACAGTCTTAATACTGTTCAGAATTAGACTTATTTCTGTAGTGACCGCATTTAGAATAGCTTCGGTGCATCGTATTTCGTAATATGGTATTGAATTGGCTGACAGCATAGTTCTGATGCGGCCGTCGATCTCGATAGCCTCTTCATGGGTTTGGTTCCTGCCGGACGTCTCATAGGACGGCGGTCGCTGAATAAATAGGTTTAGCGAATAAGGCTCATATTTCTTGCCTTCCTTGATGCATAGTTGCTGCAGTAGGGTGTCATCTGTATAGATTGATCCCAATGCAAGTGGCGAATCGGTGATAACTACGTCTACCTTGCCGCATACACGGAAAATACGGTATGCCTGTTTTCCGGTGATATAGATCTGGCAGCGTAATTTTTCCATGGCACCTTCCCATGTAGCATCCTTTGCGTATTCGGTGACATATTCCGCATTTACCCCTATCATCTTCAGCTTTGCGAATAGATACGATGCTGCAGTGCTTTTACCTGCCCCGGGCCCTGCATATAGATTAACGATGAGTGTCTTTTTCATTGCTGTTTCCTGTAGTTATACCATAGTCGGTGTTCTTGGCTTGTGACAAACCCGTGCATCATGCAAATATGCACTGCGGGTTCTGGGTCTTTCCTCATGATCTGAAATATAGTATATCAGAACCGGATATCCAAACCGGCCCCCAGTTCGCCTGTGATGTCTCCGTCATATTTTATACCGGCACGGGCATATATTGGTCCTGCTATAAAATATTTTGCCCCAGCCATGGCTCCGCTTTGGAATCCGCCGGTTCCATAGCCGATATGGCCATCTGCGTATACACCCCACTTGGACTGGTTGTCCTTCTTGACCACCTTGTCTTCATTGACGAATACACTGTCCGTTGTATGTGATACTTGAACAATGGTGTCGTGCACAATTCGTTCGACGTACTGTACGTCAGTCTCGACCTTTCTCGCCTGCAGGTCAAGTATTGAATCCCTTAGGGTAGAAATGGTTTTCTCGTATGTGGAATAGGCTTCGGTATTTTCGACGTAGATTTCCTTGATGGAATCCTTGTATACAGTCCTGATCAGCTGTTTGCTTGTCTTAGTGGCTGAAATGGCATATTCCTTTAGCGAATCTCGCTGTGAGGTCGCCACCTGTGCCTGCAGTGTCAGGTCTGATATTTTTTGCTCGTACATTGTTTCACGTTCGCTGTAGTATGTCGCCAGTGAATCTGATGCACGGGACAGTTCCAGTTTCTGATTTGATATTTCCTTCTCGGTGTATTTGAGTGCGCCGACAATGGTACAAACTACGATAGTTAATGCTATAGTAATGACTGTAAAGAATTTTAGGTTATCCTGCATGCAAGCCTCCGGGATCGCAATAAGTTTATGCGATGAACTAATTTAAGCATGTACAAGGAGTATGTATGTACGATTTTGGGGTTAAGATTCTCAGCTTTGTTTACAATTAAGTTTGGGCTGGATACAGGCTGTTGACAGTATCGAATATAGTTGCTATATTTATGCAACTAAGGAGATACTATGCCTAGAGAAATTCCGTTTGTTCCATTTCAGTCCGATCAGGAAATATTGGACTTTGTACATGCGTTGACCGGGGACCGTAAGGCGGATACTGCTGTCGGTAAGGCCCGTGGGTTGAGTGATTTTCAGATATCCGTACTGCGGCAAGTATTTGGGAAATCAGGCCCGGCTAACACGAAATTCGTATCTGATGATGTTCGTGAGCAGATTATCGAACAGTATAAGGCTGGTGTTAATGTCCAAGAGATATCCAAGAATTTCGATGTATCGGTTTCCCGGATATATGATTTTCTGGCAAAAGCCAAGTGTGACAGGAACCGGCGTGATTTCTGGACCCCGATCAAGGAACGTGGCCTGATGCAGATGAGGGACAAGAAACATATGATGTGGAAAGACATCGCAAGGTTCTTTGGAAAGACGATCAACTGTGTCGAACGTAAATATAAGTACATGAAGATGGTCGAGGCCAGAACGGCGGAACTCGCCAATGTTAAGTCACAATCTACGTTTGAAACTGAAAATTCTGTTGAAATGGAAAAGACCGACGATTAGTCGGTCTTTTTGTTTATCCACGGCGGCGTCGACGTGGCGATGATTGTTTTCCATCGGAGTTGGAATCGTATGGCCATTCGGTTGGCACTTTCCATGTGAGTATGATTACATTGTCATACGGGTTAGGTTTTACCGAGTATCCTAGCATGAGCAGTTTTGTTTCTAGGATCTTCCATGGAATGCCGTTCGGGATTGGGATGGCGCATTGGTTTGCACCACCGAAAGCGGCCATCTGTATCATGCCGTTAGCCACATGTTCAAACCACTCAAGCGTGTGGTCCTTCCATGATTCAACTGTCATTTTTGCAGCTGCCTCTGCGGTAAATGGCTGCGGTACAGGCTCAAACCACTCATGTGCGTGGTCCTTCCATGCACCAGCTGCCAATTTTGCAGCGTCATCTGCGGGCAATGGCTGTTGTGCAGGTGTTTTATCCGTATTTATTTCGGCCATAATTGAACCTCTTAGGTTGATGTGTTGTTTAGGTAATCGCATATATCGTCATATGACGGTATTACGCCATGAAGTACACGCTCGTATGTCCAGTTGAGCGTCTTGGATACTGCTGCGCCGAATTCAGGACCGGGCTTGATGGATGATGCCATGACAGCTCGTGTTATGGTTGTACGTGGCACCATATCCTGTACTTTGCAGTATGTTTCGACCATATCGGCAAATGGGATGTCTTTTTCCATAATGCTATGATATACGGCCCTGAGACGGGTTATATTCGGGTTACTTGCCATCTCTACACGAGTTATCAGGTCCATGTCGCCGGACTTGATCTTTTCAATGCTGGATGCAATCCATTTAGTTGTCCGTATCATGTCTACCGTACAACGGAAGTCGTGCATTGCCTTGTCAATGCATTCCGAATCGATAAATAGAAGTGCCATTGCCGTAATGTCGTCGTAGTGCAGTTCCGGGAACATTCCGGCGTGATCTGCAATCGCACGGTTTCGTATACGGATAAGAGTAGAACGTGATATCATGGCGCATTGCGATACATGCAGGTGAGCGTCGCATGAATGGAATAGTGAAACGAAATCGGCAAAAGCGGTTGCACCATATTTTGCACATTTCTGGAATTCGGCATATATTCGGTCAATGGAGATTTTTTCAAGCATTGACACATTCTTGATGATGCTGTCTTTGGTATCGTCATCAATGCCCATGGTAAATCGTGCGGCGAAGCGCATTGCACGAATTATGCGGAGGCCATCTTCAGAGAACCGGTCATCCGGGTTGCCTACAGTACGGATATATCCGACCATAAGGTCATGGATGCCGTCGTGGTAGTCGATGATGTTACCATCCCGGTCTATTCCCATTGCATTGATTGTAAAGTCTCGACGATCAGTATCTTCCTTGAATGAATTGGTGAGACTGATATGGTCTGGATGGCGGCCATCGGTATATCCTTGTTCGGTACGGAATTGTGTTACCTCGAACCAGTCGTTCTTATGCTGAACTAAAATCGTCCCATGGGCTTCTCCGTTATTGCTTTCGCAGCGGAAAGCCTTCTGCAGTTCGCTGATCGGCATGTTTGTAGCTATGTCGATGTCGTGTATTTTGGATGGCTTATTCAATAAAGCTTCAAGAATCAAGTCTCGTACTGAACCACCTACAATATACGCCTCATATGGCACACCTTCCGAATTCGTATGGCTTGTGATAAGTCGCATCAGCTCGATTCCGGACCGTAATGTTTTGCCCTTGTACATGGACAGGTCGATACGCATGGCATCGTAATTGAACGCCTTTTTGATCATTAGTCGTTTCCTTTCCAGTAGCCTTCCTCGGATTCTTCCCAGCAGCCGTTCCAGTATGGATTGTCGTTGCTGGAGCATGCCAGCAAGGACGTAGTGAAATCGAATTCGATTACCTTCATGGAAGGTGGTGTATATGGTTTCTTTTGTTGTGTACTCATGTTATATCCTTGAACAATGGTCGTCTGACCTTTGAACCGTACATCAAGAAGTAGCCGATGTATCGGGTAAGTCGGCAGAACATGTGTGGGTCACGTCTGCGGGCGCTTTTCCTGATGCAGTGAATTGTTCGGTTATGGTAATGCATTGTCTTGTTAAGCTCATGGATGCATTCACCGATATCTTCAGGGTGTTTCTTGTGTTTACGGTTCAACTCCATGATATTAGAGTTTATTTTGGTTAATGCTCTATGATACGAATGAAGAGTAAAGACCATGAGGTTATGCTGATTGACCATGGTTTCTACTATACGGAGCAATGCTTCACGGTCTCGGTACAGGCTGCGTTCGTCTGTCGGCTGTCTTGTAGTATTGGTCATTTGAAAATGATCTCCGTAATGTTGTGGTAGGTGATATGGATACCGGCTGCATCAATCGTATGTACGATCAAATGCTTGTTTTTGCCAATCTGGATATCTGCTATGCGGACGTCTTTTTGAAGGGTCGCTGCGTTGGTGAACGTGTCATCGACAAGAAAGATGCTTTCATAATCGTTGCAGTCAGGATCATCTGACTGGTTGAACCGGATTGCAATGATTTGACCCATTGTTTTGACGATATTTGCCGCCTGCATGACGACTGACATCTTGATCAGACCTCTGAACGGCATGATGCGGTCAATAAGCTTGTCGTTGGTCAACGGGTGTTGCCTCGAAATTTTCACAATGTTGCTTGATACGAACTTAACGTCGATACTGCTGTAATTATGCTGCATAGAATTCCTCTGATGCCAATATAATAAAATGGCAGGGTTACGTCAATACCCTGCCTGTGCATAATATTAAAACTCTGACCCGTTTACGCTTAACGGAAAGCCCACGGCTGAAGCCGTTGGATGATGAAAACAGTTGCCAACTGGGAAAAGTTTTTGTAGATTGTTATAAACTTATTTATGATAAGAGTTCTTGGCAGTCCTCCTATCAAGGTTAGATTTTAGAATGTCCTCGGAACGCTGACTGCCAATTTTAAGTGTTTCGGGGACATTTGCTTATCTATGGTTGAATTGAAGACGTACAAGTACAAGCTGTATGATCGGGATGCGTTAAAGTATCTCGACGGCATACTTGTTATTGCTGGTCGGATATACAACCACTGTATAGCTTTGCACCGTAGGTACTACGGCATATACAATAAGATGCTGAACAAGTATCAGTTGCAGAAGCACTTAACCAAATTGAAACGACAGTATCCAGAGTGGAATGAGGTTCCTTCGCAAGCCATACAAGATATAACGGATAGAATAGACCGAGCATATCGGCTGTTCTTCTCGAACTTGAAATCTGGGAAGAAGACTAATCCTCCTCACTTTCAGAAGACAGATAAATACCGTTCATTCACGACGAAGCAAGCTGGATATAAGTTCCATGGTTTAAATCGTGTTAAGATAGGCAAGAAAGACTTCCCCTACTGGAATAGTAGAAATTTCGATGGCAATGTCAAAACATTGACCGTCAAACGCAAGAGTAACGGCTTCTATATATACATTGTCGTAGAGCAAGAATGTACACAGACAGAGTGGACTAAATCGGGTGAAATCGTTGGTTTCGACTTCAGTCTGCATGACTTCTTGGTTTCCTCTAACGGTGATGATTGCAGTATGCCTAAAATTTTGCGGAAGAACCTCAATTCTTTAAGGAACTTATCGGAGAAATACCGTAGGTCTAAAGGTAAACGAGGTTCGCTGCGTACATTGCAGAAGCTACATGAGAAGGTGGCTAATCAGCGTTTGGACATGCACTGGAAGCTGGCACGGCAAATGTGCCGTGACTACGATGTGATGGTGTTCGAGACGCTAGACTTAGCTAATATGTCCAAGAAATACAAGAAATCGATGTATGACTTCGGGTTCAACACTTTCTTGAACATACTGGAGTATGTGGCACACAAGACTGGCAAGACCGTTATGTATGCGGACAAGTGGTATCCATCTAGTCAGCTATGCTCCAAATGTGGATTTCAAAACCACGAATTGAAGGATGTATCTATACGACATTGGATATGTCCTAGCTGTGGTGCAGAACATGATAGGGATAGGAACGCCGCAATTAACTTATGTAAGGTAGGGGCATCTACCTTTGGGACATGTTGCTCGCAGTAGCAACTCCCAGAATCCCACAACTTTAGTCGTGGGAGTATGTCAACTAGAATATGCTGAAAACTTTCCATTGAAAAATGTCCTTTGGATGGTACAGCTTAAATATAACATATCCCAGAATGCATGTCAATACTTTTATAATAGCATCTTTTTTGCGTATTTATTGATTACATCCGATACATAGCGTACAAAAAATACCTCTGACCTGTTTGGAATTTTATAGGGGGTTGTGGCGTGCGGAATCTCGTATGTGCTATATTTTAATGGATTTAAGTTAATGTCGTCGATTGTCGCTAAATCTTCCACACCACTATGTATGCAGATTCCGATCAGGCGGGTTATCATGCCGGTTGTTGGCCCAGAAATATATTCATCATGATATTGTCTATATTTTTTGATAATTTTCTTTGCGGTTTGCAAATCGCAGCTAAACAGAATGCCTGTAACTAGTTGGCTATACTCAAATTGGCACTGGCTAAGTAGATCTACTAAGAACCCATATTCGACAAAATCCGTTCCTCTTGTTAATACGATGAAGATGTCATTCGTTTCATTAACACGGGGATTGCCGATTCGCATGGTTAGCGCAGGAAATTGTTCCTGCGGGTGGCTGATTCGTATTCCATAGGTACCGCCGTGTTCATCTGAGTATGAGACCAATGAGATTAAATTTAATGTGGCGATGTAATCCACTAAAGCTGTCAGAGTTGTCTTGAAATCGGTCATATAAGAAGGCTCTTAGCATACATGGATGCCATTTTTAGAATGTCATTACAATACATATCATACACATTGTATGAATTGCCGCCGCATGTTGCTGGGTTGATGTATGCTAATGGATTGCATGCAATTTCGTCTGCACTGTCAGGAATTCCAAGTTTATGCAACGGTGTACCATCAGCAGCATCCCGGCAGTTTGATATCATCCGGTTGATCATGTCATGTATGCTGAATGTGCTAACATATTCCTTGAATTTTGCAAAGCAGTCGTCCTCTTCTTGCTCGGGTATTACATTGTATGTTTGCTTGAGTAAGATAGATAATGGGCGGTCCATTTTATAGTTTAAAAAGTCTATTCCATATCGTGAAGATGCTGACGAAGTTATGCTTACACCGCATGGAAAACGGGTTTCCCATATTGGATCCATATTGTCGTCCGACCGACGGCCGTATATATCTATATTGTTGAATGGAAATTGTAGAACTTTCTGTATTACTATGTCACCAAACTTGAACAGCTTGCCCCCGGCGTTCAGCGACAAGAAATATGTCGACATCGATGGAAATGCTTTCACATCGACTACGAGAATGTCATTGTGTTGTAGTTTGTCAATGAAGGCATGGATCGCTTGATCAGTGACCTTGTCATGCGGATTTTGATTGGTTCCAAGTTCAGTCATCGTGATAGTAGCCCCGTCGCATACTGTTTTGCAATCAGGAACAGCGTATGCTCGTAACGGTCCTTGGTCAATTCCATGATTGTAGTGATAGATGGCTGCCCGTCGGCCATGGCGTACTTTACCGGATTGGTCACGATGTCGTCAAATGACTCGATTCGTGAAAAACAGCCGGTCTGTTTGCACATCTGGATACCATTTGTAAAGAATTTTTTCAGGGTGAATGCTTTCATGTACCGCCTGATAAGCTCGAACTCCTCGGCTGTGTTGACTATCTGGAACATATTGTCGACAAAGAAACAATTGTTGGTACGCATTGAGTATAGATAATCGATTCCTAGAACACCCGAGATTGTATGCTTATTGCAAGACACGTACATCCTGTCGATCGCCTGATCGAATAACGGGACCGAATCCGGGTTACAGAGGTTATCTGCCGTTGCGCCTATTTTACATTCGACCAATATGCGTAAAAATGGATCTTCATCGCCTTTGTTTGGGTTCGGCCAAATGTCGATTGCGAGTTTCTTGCTGTATTTTCCATGAGTTAGATCGTGACCGATCTTAGGATATAGTCCGGTAGCCTCTATAGCCCGCATCAAGTTGGCTATAGGTGACGTTGTGTCTGAATTTAAAAAATTGAATGGTCTAACCATGGCACGTAATATACTATTTTGATTAAACCATGTCAAGAGTCTGGTTTATAAACTACTTGCATGACGAATATAATCATAAGTAATTGTTGCGCAGGTGCCGACATATACAACTTTGCCCATAAGGAATTTGACAACCCGTTCATGTGGTGCCGGATTTCAGGAAAGAATATGCTTGCATTGATAAGCAGATGGGGTGATATAGATTGGGAACGGGTCATACCTACGGCTAATTTCGATGGGCTCCATACTGGATTGAACGTTGACGGTATTGACATAGATTATCCGCACTATAAATATGATGTGCTGCCAACATATAAATCTGGCGTAGACGTGCGTTCTAAGGATATTTTGAACTATACCATGGACAAGTACCGTGCTAGGGTTAAACGAATGCTCAGCGGGCCTGTAAACCCGGTTTTTGTAGTAATTACTTATCCAGAAAACCATATGGGCCTAGATGACATAGTGACGATGCGGAATATGTGCGCCGATCGGCATTACCGGTCTTTCATAGTCACATGCGATGCGGTGGATAGCTTAGGTTGTGTCACCGTGTACAGGGACCCGGCCGTAAATACCGTACCTAAGAAGAATCCGGGCTATTTTCTGCGTAAGCATAATATTTATGCCGCCGCAAGTAAACTTATCACGGGAGACGTACTGTGATTGACCTGAAAGACATATCCGTTGTAACGTGTAACTATAACACGCCTGAGTTTACCCGCAGGATGGCCGAATCGTTGTTCTATCATCTGAACCAGCGCATCACAATGATTATCATGGATAATGGGAAAGACCATCCGTTGAATTTTTCCGATTATCATACCTATAATGTGTACAACAATACTTGTCACAGCATCATCCCGGACCACCGTCAGGGAAGCCATGACCATTGTCATGCGGTGGATTACGCCATAAAAAACTTGGTGTCGACTAAGTGGGTGGTCATCAGTGACAACGACGTGGTTTACAAGCCTACTGTAAAGGGGTTTCTGGAAAATCTAGATGAGAGTGTGGATTGCTATGGCGAGATTGGATGGGACCATACCCCGCCTGACCGGATTTTTCCGTATTTTTGCGTGATTAACCGTGACAAGTTCATTGCCGATAATATGGACTATTATGATCCGGACAGACTGCTTAAATATCATATGGACGGGATGTATATACAGCAAGAATATAATTTTATGGATACTGGATATTCGTTCTACGAGGACGCCAAGGCTAAAAACTGGTTGATTAGGGAAATCAAGATGGACGACTATATCATGCATCTAGGCCAAGCGTCTTTGTACAGAAAGCATTTTCGTGACTGGGTGGAAGCAACCCGGCACCTGTATAACGAGGAGACATGATGAAACAATATCAAGGAGAGAAGGCCATTATCAGCCTAACTAGCTGGAAGGCCAGAATAAAAACCGTCGGGCTGACTATTTATAGTCTTTTGAAGAATTGTCCGGGGTTTCATATCGTATTATGTCTAAGCGAGGAGGAATTTCCGGCGAAGGAAGCTGAGTTGCCTGATGATATCAATTTATTGGCTAATTGCAACAAGATTGAAATTCTTTGGGTCCGCAAGAATTATAAGGCGTTTAAAAAAATCTTGTTTACGATGGATAAATATCGTGATGTGCCGATCATAAGTGCTGATGATGATTGCTTGTATATATGCAATTATGCTGACGATTTATATGCGCATTATGTGAACGATCCAAAATGTATTTACACGATTAACGCACACCGAACAACCGGGTTTCAGCATGGTCCGGCAACAATATACCCACCATATGCATTCATTCATTTAGGGTTAGAATTATTGCAATATGATGATATCGTTAACACAAATCATGACGATGTTTATTATGGGTGTTTGGCATATTTTAACAGCATTAAAATTATTTGTATACATGATACGGTACCCTATGTGTTTCATGATACAATCATTCCTTTAAGCAAACAAAATCGTTGCGCTTCAATCAATTATTCAATAAGGAAAATGTATGAGATTTTACAACGACATTTCACTGATAACCGCTAATTTTAATAACCCAGATTTAACACGATTTATGATTAAATCATTCCTAAATAAGGGGGTGGGGAATATACCAATTACGATTATTGATAATAGCAATGCGGGTGCGTTTAATTTGATGCCGGTTGAACGTGACTGTGAAATTAGCGTTGTAAATAACAATAATTACAAATTAACAAAAAATTGGGGCGTTGGTGAATTATCTAAGAACCATGCGCATTCGTTAGATTATGCGATTAAGCATGCATCATCTAAATGGGTGATAATTTGTGATAACGATATTTTGTTTAAACCTGCTATTATTGATCTCTTGAATGAAATCAAAGATTCTCAATATGCTGTCATTGGTGAAATTGGGCATGATTCGGTACCACCAAGCCGCTTATTTCCATATTTATGCATTATTAACAAATCGCTTATTGATAAGTATCGAATTAACTTTTTTGATCCTAAAAGGTGCATGATTAAATTCACTGACCCGCAAACAGGAATGTTATCCAATCATTATGATACTGGGTATTCGTTTTTGGAAGATGTGCTTGCGAACCATCTACCTATTAAAAAAATTAATCTTGATACATATTGCACGCATTTTTTGCATGCTAGTCAAAATGCTAAAGGAGTTAATAAAGAAGATCGTATTCTCCAATGGATTGTTTCTAACAAACACTTAATTGTTTGAGGTTGATTATATGATTCCGGCACCATATTACATTACTTTTCCATGTGCAAAAAATGCTACTCGACAGCCACTGCCAATGAACTTTTTAAATAAGTTTTTTAAAAACCGTCTAGATATTGGCCTAGCAGAAAATATGTTTTATGATGGATATGAGCTAAATCAGCATCATATCAAAACTAAAGTGTATTGGGATGTAATTATACCTCAAATATTTGATTTTGTTGACATGCATTTTTCCCCGGATGAGTATAAATTGATTCCTTATTATGACGAATCGGGACAGTTTGATTTATCATACCATAACCCAATTAGCTCAGGTAAGTTTACATGGTATGATATTGATTTTAAACGTCATACTGGTGATTTTAGCACATTACGTGATATTGCTAATAAAAAATCGATTACTCGGTATCATTCACTTTCAAGTGCATCGCATTCATGCGCATATATTGTTAACCATAATTTTAAATATGATTTAAATGTCTTATTACTTTGTGATAGCATGTTTATCCCAATTATACCAATATTGGCAAATTGCTGCCATCGTCTAACCGTGTGCGATAATCGCCGTCATACTAGGTGGTTTTGCAAAACGCCACCGTTAACGTATGACCGGTTTATCGTATCTCGAATATTATGTGATTTCACACCTCGTGATATTGCATATCGATTTTTATAGGTGCAATAATTCGCCAAACATATAATCAATGGAATCGTTTGTAAATGAAAAATATGCAGCGCATGGGATAAATGTTAACTCGCCAAAATATAACTGTCCGTTGATTTCATAAAAATCAACTCTAACGAATTTAAATGGTTTCGACAATATTTTAGCATATTCAACCATTAAGTCAAATGTTTGCGGGCATGTATCATGAATTCTGTAGTTTGCACGGGTAGTGGAACAATCGATATTGACGCATGGTTTCCAATTCATGTCATAATAATTCATATATTTGTTTGTTCCATTACGATCTCCGATTACTTGGCAATATACTGGAACACCATTAAAACAACCAAATTTATAATCTATTAAATCTTGGTGGCGATTATCCGACATTAGCGGTTCCACCAAAATTTTTCTAGGAATGGGTAAATAATGCATTTCATACCCATACCATGTCCAATCTTTTTTTAGCCATGCAGTCAGTAACTTACCTGCATTAGATTGTATATGCCCATTTCGCATAAATATATTAGTATGCGACCCATGATTTGTTTTTATGACACAATTTGATGGCAACTTATTAATCGATTTCATGAGTTGATCGACGTTGTCAAATGTGCGAAGTGTTGGGATTGTGATATCGGTGTGCAGAATACGTGTTACATATTCCTTTGCAGTTATTTTATCAGTACAATAGGTTTTTAAAAATGTTGAGTCATAAATCTTCAAATATTCAAGTTTTTCCGAAAAACGTTTAGGCGTTTCAAGATTGATACGGCGATGCATGACGGATTCATGCTTTTTTTGTATGATCGGTGCTAAACTTGCACAATATGATTTAAAATCCATATTTAAACTCCTGTCCATAAATATGTTTTAATTGGGGGAAATGCGATATTACTGCATAAAGCCAATTATCTCGCTTTTCATATCCGTTGGCATCCTTTTGGTGTGTCCATGATACCAATCCGCTAGTTTTTCCATTTTTCGGGTCTAAATCAGTACCCCAATCAAGCCCCATGAAATATACTGGGATATGATTCAATACAATCCATGGCTGGACCCAACACTCATCGGAAATTGGCGATAATTGATCACGGCACGCCAATATTTTTTCGTTGAGCAGCTGTTTTGGGTATGCGCTGACTGGAATCATGCTTTGCCCGCACCACCGTACTTTGTTGACATGGGGGCCCGGTCCTAATTTTGATTCAATGTATTTTATATGTCTTCCACTGTAAGCGTGGATTGAATAATTATTATAACATATAATTGCATTAGGGTGCTGTTTGTGAATTGCCATTACCCGTTCAATTAAATGATTGTCATACATCACATCGTCATCGATTAAAAACACGCAATCGTCTTTATTTGCAATTTTAAAAATTTCATGCCGCTTATGAACATAGGTATTTTTGCTTAGCCAATGCAGCTGTACTTTTTTCTGGGAGCATAGCAGTTGTAGGTCGGCTGGAAGGTCTTTTTCCAAATTCGCAAATTCTTGCATTGATAGCCACAAATGAATTTCATCAGGTGGTAATGTTTGCTTGTATAATAAAAGCCATATTGCGAACCCAATATTGCCTATTCTCTTTGGGTAACTAGTCATAGTTACAATTATTTTTTGCATATCGTCTCCTATGATCAAAACAACGTTTTGTAAAATTTTTGTTTACTCTGTCCTGCATTTAATGGGCATTTTACATCGTGAAAAATAAACGGAGGGGTTTTCTTATTTCCGCAGCCGAACGTTAATTTTGATTTTGCTATTACTTTACTGGCTATAGTGTCGTCTTGCGATTCTGCGATTATAGCGTCATTTATATATGGTAACAATGAATCGATATAATGCGACTTGTTGTTTGGTGCATATAGCGTACACGGGCCTTGCGGAATCAATTCATTCCGTACAGTATATCGAATGATATCTTTGTGCGTAGATTTGTATAGCTGATACAATTCTTCTGCATAGTTGTTCTTGTAGATGCAGTCGTCATCGGCACTAATTACCGGAACGTCTGGGTATTTCAGCATGGTAAATAAATATTTTTTGAATGCCTTGTAATTCTTCTTCACCCACAGGATCTCGATCTTGTCGAATCTGGAAAGCAGTTGCAGATCTTCTGGCAGTTCGTCTATCATTCTAGGAAATTCGTTGGAGCTGAGGCACAGGACTATATGGAATCCCGGGCAGATCGTAAGAAGGTTGTAAATGGTCAGCCCGACCGTCTTGATCCTCGCCTTCCAGCTAGTCAGACTTATGATGGCCTTCTCTCCTTGGTATTGCTTCATGTGGTCTCCCTGTTTGCATAATAGTTTATAACCGCCTTGACATATAATTGTCAAAATTGTATATTGGTACCATGCGGTACAATGTAATATGCGTAGATCTTTTGTATGATTGTAAGGTGGTCAAGGTAACGACTGTCGCCACAGGGCTTGATTATGACGGCATGTGTGATGTCGTTGCGTCTGAATATGCTGCACACAGCGAAACAAGAACAGTCCGCACGCCGGATAACCGCAGGTGGAAGGGCAAGTATGAATTTGCGAAAAAGTGGATCAGGAAGCATGAATCCCTATTTGGACGTCGTTGGTTTAATTATGAACCTGTTACATATGCGTATTATGACAAAAACCTGCATAAGATATCCACTAAAGTGATGGTTGAAGGAGTAAAAGAATGCCTGTAGACGAATACGATTTTATTGATG
Organism: Fibrobacter sp.; assembly: GCA_024399065.1. Taxonomy (NCBI): domain Bacteria; kingdom Pseudomonadati; phylum Fibrobacterota; class Fibrobacteria; order Fibrobacterales; family Fibrobacteraceae; genus Fibrobacter; species Fibrobacter sp. The sequence goes on from JAKSIB010000015.1 coordinate 21,246, forward strand.
AAATCAAACCACTTGCTGATGCAAAACAACCTACAGATTCTGCACGGGTGTCTGATCTTGATTCGCTTATTTATTTCATGCAGGCTAAATACCCTGCACTGTTGACTGACCCAATACCGTCGGAAATCCTTAATGCCAAATGCATCATGAGTTTGAACCGGATGCAAGAATGCATGCGATACCTGAAGGAGTTGCAATGTTTGCGAAAGAATGACGCAAAACCTAAGTATGTTGACGGAAAATGGTACAAGTGCACGACGCCAGATGGTGTCATGCGTGTGCTAAAATGCACAGTGAATAAAGAAAACGGCCGGGTCGAATTTATTGGAAATACGGCGACACTGATGTATGGATATTATGGGTTTGACGAATCTGATTTTGTAAAGATCGAGGAATACAGCGGAGAAGTCGCTACAACACGCCCGATGACAAACCGTGAATTGGCTGATTGGCTTAATTGCGGGTTCGGCCAATATAAGATTGGGGTTGGCGGATCAATCAGATCCGAGTGGGTGTATTGCGACGGCGATGACGATGAACCGGTATCTGTGCAGAATGTGAAGATCCGCAGTAAAGGGGAAGCCGAATGGCGTGAACCTCGTGTACTGGTGTCAAAGGAATAGTTGCGCATGAAAGAATTTACTGGCGAAAAATTGACTAGAGCCGCCAAGGCGGTGTCTGCGTTGAAAAATACGCTTTATGATATCAATGAATACCGGAAATTTATTAACGGAAAGACGTTGGTCAAGTTTATCGTAGACGACGCCAATTACAAGTTGGTTTACGAAGGATCCGTTGACAATGCCAAATACACCATGACGGTTGTCGAGGACAAAGGTTACCGTGTACAGACGTATATTGCTGAATTTGAGGATGGCCGTCGGATAGAGTGTCCATCGGACAAGCGCTGTATTGACATTGACTATGAATGGTTTGAGCTGAGCAACTCGCCATATGAAGATGTTCTCTTGTGGATCAATTCTGTTACCAAGGATTTTAAGGGAGTTCCCGTACGCATTGCTGACTGGAAACAGCATAATCAGGACACTTACGATGAATTCACTCGGTACTGCAGGAAATACGATACATTCAATACAGAGTTGTTTGACCCGGAAAAGTGCACCGTAAAATTTTACCGGTTTACCCCTACCATTATGCACTTTACGCATCATTCCTATGACGACATAACATTCAACATACGTGCCGGGCTTCAAGACGGTAGAGTTCCGTTCATGCTTATTAGGCCATACTATATCCCGGATAGTGGTGATGACCAATTTTTTGACAAAATCATCATGAACGGTGAAAAACTGACCGAGATTCGCAATAAATTCGGAAAGAAAGTCTCTTCCATCCAAGAAGCCGACGACTTTGTAGAAGGGGTGCGTAAACGTGTAGAGGCATACCTCGATAGTATGGCTGAGAAGCATAATATTAAGTGGCGTGGTATCGAGATTACTGAGTCTGGTCCGGTCGGCGAACCGACGAATAAGCCTGAATATGAACGCAAGGCGCTTAACGTTGTCCTTGACTATATCGCCGATGCGACGTTCGATTTCCGAAAGATATTTACCGAGGATGAACGTACAAAGGTGAACTTGGGGTCAATTAACTATGGCGCCGAGTACTCAAAGACCATTACTGTCATGAAGAAAAAGGGTAAGAAGCTTATTCCGCATACAGTGTCCCTGTCTATGGTCGCCACTACTGGTTTCCGTAACCTTGAACAAGTCGTGATGTACAATGAACGACCGGATGCATATGACACCAATGTTCAAATCACGTTCCCGTTCATGTACCGTACAATCAACGGCAAATACATGACATTTGATAGTGCACTGGAAAATTCCGATGGCGGGCCGGTTGATATACACTGGCGACCTACAACGTTTTGGTATAAATCGCTTGAGTCAAATTATGACGTTGAGTTCCCTAGAGACATTGAACTCGAAACACAGATGTTGCGTCTTGCATTTTCCGACAATAAGGCTGAATTTGAAAAATTCAAAACGGAGCACTATGACTATTTTCATCGGGCAGAACTGCATTTTACCAAGATTTTCAAGGGTATTTCTGAACAGTACGAAAAGTATCTGAAATACGCCGGGTTGGTATAGGAGCATACTATGGCAAATCAGGAAAAAACTACTAAGGTGTCGTACTATGCCGAAATACCGGCGGAAAAGTCAACCACCGGAAAGGTCATGGGATTTGTGTACAGCCGTACATCACGACGGGGCATTCCGTCCGATTATCGCTGGGAGGAAAATAGTGCGACCTATACGGATTCGCTTGATGACCTTATGTACGTTCTGCACAATGTACTCGCACTTGAAATCGATAGGGGCTTTAACGTAAACGTCGAAAGCGTGGAAATCCATAAGGTGACCAAGGAAATAGTCACTGCGACGACGGATGAATTGATGGGGAAACACCCGGATATGGATGCGATTACCGACATCGGCGAGTCGAAATACGGATGGAATGATCAGCCTATATACGAACGATGTCCTGAATGCGGCGAGGATGGCTGGACTGGTGACGTGTGCCCTAATTGTGGGCATAATCTATAGTTGACTGATGTATGTTTACCGGATATTTTGATAGAATACATGATTATGAGGCCGCCGGATGCACCGTATTGGCTATTTGCGGTAAGGTGCCTGACGAGTATAGGGGTCCGCAGTACAAGAAGCTGGCCCCGAAGCTCGGCTTCTTCAATGAATGGAAATACGGGGCACATAAAGGCGACAACGCATTTTATGTCGAACGGTTCGGATCAGAGGTCCTCGACAATTTGGTATTCGAAGATGTGGTTAACGACCTAAAGCAAATCTCCGGCGACTTGTCGAAACTGGTGCTCCTGTGCTATGAAGCGCCCGGAAAGTTCTGCCATCGTCATCTAGTATCGGCGTGGTTCACTGAGCGTGGGTTGCCTTGTACCGAATTTTCTGATCAGGACATGTCCGAGAATCTGATTGAGTGGTAGTCTATGAATCAATATCTAATCGTATATTCGTATGACGGTACGGACGGATATGGCGAACCGGCTAGACTATACCGAGGCGTGGTCGTTGGCGCCACATGTAAATATGCTGCATTGATCACGTTCTATGGCTCGTTCATCATGAGCGATAAAATCGTAGAATCCGTTCGACGCATTTCAACTGAGGAACAGTATGAAACCTAATTTGTCAAATACTGCAAAGATTGCACTAGCCGATTATCTGCTGGATAGGCTAGACAAGCATGTATCCTATGTGGATGACGATGGCAAGCATTACTATCACATGGACCTTGAAAATCTTGAAGAATCATGCGAGGCATGTGGTACCATTGCTGAGGCGTTGACTGCCGCATTTGATGCAGAAAATAGCGAGGTGAAATTCTATTATGATTAGCTATGGCGATGTAATTAACAAGATCAACGCAAAAATATCATCCAGTCTTCCTATGGATAGCATCGTATATTACGGTGTAGTCGTGATGAAAACCTGCGTTGGTAATTGGTCATACAAGTATACTGCGCAGATAGCGTATGACGGTTATGTAATCGTTCTCATATTCGATTCCGCTAATTGCGTAGATGTATATGTGATGAAACATCGTAAGTATGAAGATATCACTAAACCGAGCATGGATGATGTCGTCATCGAACAAGGTACAATAGGCGATGAAGACTTGTTTAACAAGTACGCCGAAAAGACCAGTGAATATCTTCCGGATAATAGAGGCATTGGCCGGGATGCGTATAATGCACTGTTTACCAAATATGGTAGGATGAAATGAAAACATTAAACGTAGTTGTAAGTGGCAGAAAACATGTGGTCACCGAAGAAATCGCACAAGCCATGGTCGATCTAATCGACCGTATTGATTATGCATATGGTCAATGCGGCTCAGATAACCCATATGGTGATATGAAAAATGGCGGTCTGGCATATCCGGTTGCCGATAAAGTCGTTTACATCAAGCGTTTGCTTAATGACGCTAATGTCAGGTCGTTGTAATTAATTGTATCTGTGGCTAATTGACCACGGAACTATATAAAGGAATTTGCTAAAATTGAGTTAATCTGGCATCGTATACAATGGCATAAGAATATGGAACATATAAACTTATCTTGTCTAAGCAAGGATCCATATATGTATAATGACGCTTTTGTTGGGATGCTAAATCAATTGGAATCGGTGGACCCGGTAATTATTGGGGCCATCCGTGAAGCATATGCTATCTGTGAAGGTTCTCACCGTGATAGAACAACCGGCCATAATCTGTTTGGCAAGTCTAGAAATACGCAGAAAGCGTTCGATCGGAATCATCATGACCTGTCAAATTCTTCATTTGACACCGATTCTATGGTTCTTCGAAGTGGTAACCGAGGCTCTGGTATTTATGGAAAAGTTGGCGATAAGAATACAACCTATGAATTACTGAAGCATAGTTCACCTCGGGCAGCTCGATATCTACGTGATCGTGGATTGCTGCCAGATAACGTCGGTGTTCATGAGTATCTGGAATACTTATATCAGAACAAATATGGTACCCCTGAGTATAAAGAATTTGTCGCAGCGCTTGACCATTGCCGAAACGAACGCATTGATCGCCCGTCAACGGGTCGTGCCCGAACAACGAGTGCATATAATAGGAGCAGGACCAACAAGGCCGTTTTCGATATGGAGACCGATGATTTAGATGGTGTCACTGCATATGCGGCAAATCACTCGCACCTCTTTGCTGACAAGCCTAATCATGAAGTGGAGGACCTAGTTATGGATGACATGCCTGTTCATGAAGTGGATGATGCTAATCATGAAGTGGTTGATGATGCTAATAATGAAGTTGAGATGGGGTACCTAGTCATGGATGATCCGCATATTGTTGATGATTCGGATCTCCATAAAGACGAAAACATACAGTTTAACACTATTGTAGACGATATTCCGTATGAAGCTATCGTTTCTGACGCCGACGATCTGGCTGATGCGTTAGATACGCTGCATCAGTTATTTGTCGCATATGGCCGTCCAACAAATACATTTGAACATAAGTTGGCTTATAAGCGTACAGTAGATGCGTGGGGTGACGAGGCATTACGTCGCTGGGAATCGGCATATGGCCGAGCACCCCGACAAGATTGATCCCATAAATAACCATTATGAATTCGGTGAATCCCCGCCAGTCTTTTATGGCGGGGATTTTGTTGCTTGACAGTGCGGTAGGTATTATGTATATTATTCACATGAAATTCGAAGAATTTGTTGAAGTTTGCCGCAGGTATTTTCCGGAATGCACAATCGAGACCGAGACTAATTATTTTCATACGTTTAAATATGCCCATATATTTGGCATTACAGGGAAAAAGCTGCCGCTGGAGTATTGCTATGATTTGCAAACGCTCACTATCTGGTTGAACCCTCCTTACGACGGAAAATATTACGCCGAACACACATCTGATATCGATGTCATGGTTTCGTGGATGACCAAATACAGATCGTATTTTGCCCCTGCCGTGAGCGAGGATTGCATGACAGTCAAGCAGCTTTGCGATATATTGAACACGGTTGTGAATGACGGTCATGGCGACGCATTTGTAATTGCCCGGAACGGTGATGAAACACCGTCCAAATCAATTACAGGTGGCAAGTATAAGGCTGGCAATATGCTTGCTGGCAATGCTGTCCCGAATTATTTCATTCTGGACATCGATAAATAACCATTTTTTGAAGAGGTCAATATGATCAAATATGTAGTGTTATCAGTCATTATCTTTGCTCTTACTGTTATGTGCACGTATGATGTTCTTGACCCTGTATGTGGGTTGGTTGGGGGTGCATTGTGTCTTGGGTGGATCGGAGCCTTAGTTTCCATTGATGAAGAAAAACAACATGACAAATCTAAGTCGGCATCGACCGACACTAGTAGTAAGCGAAAAACACTTTAGCTTTATTTTAGGAGTCGTGAAAGAATGCAGCTGAAAGTTTGTAAGTGCGATTGCCATGAAGATACCATCATGTACTGCATGGATCCGCTGTGTAATTGTTGCCCATTCAAGATGCGCCATTATATGCATCATGGCGTTATAGACAATCGTTACGATTCTGTGTTGAAAGAGTATGCCACAATGGTGGCTAAGGAAGCAGTCCGTCGATACCGGGAACGCAATAAGTACCTAGAAGTTGAGTTTGAAACGGATGAAAACGAACAAGGGCCGGTCAATGATTTCCATTCAGGTCCGTCATCGCACAGTCAATTCGGATTTGAACGATTCAATTCGGATGCGTAAAATAGGTTTGCTTTTAATATACTTTCAAGTATTCAATTTTCGGGTCATCCAGCGATATGGATGATCCGATTTGCATTTCAGCCTCATTACCGTACTTTGCTTGCATATAGGCCGTTTTGGGATACAGTATTGTACCTTCCTTGGCTATACCGGACAGGACTATATGCGCACCATCATGCCATACTGGATCTGGGGTAAACACACCATTCTTATATGCAATTTTAGCGAACGATGCAGCCACGTTTGGGTCCAGTGAATACGAGTTGTATTCTTTTCCTAAATTACCCAATACACGTATTAGGCCAGCATTGTCTAGATGTTCAAACTGGTTCCATACCGCTCTGGTAAATTTCAGTCCTCGGTATACACGGGACCCGGTATTCATATCAAGCCACTTATATATACGGTCTACGGTCATCTTGAAAAACGGGTCATCATCAATAATGTTCTGAATATCTTGATCGGACCACATATCAGCCTCCATGCCGTTCCTGTAGTCCATGTCAGGGGTCTTCTTCTGCAGATCACAGAAGCATGCCAAAACACCGAAAGCGATTGCATAGTAGCTGTTCCCGTAAGCATTGTTGAACCGTCGGGACCTGATATCGGACTTGATCTCATGTATGTCGGCCAGCGAGCCGGTTGTGCCCATGTCGTCGAAACACAATAAGTCCTGTATGTATTCATTATATTCCATACAACCAGTTTATACCCAGCTGAACGTGGCCTGTGCCGTTTTCAACGGGCTGCGGACGCATCGGATCGGGTTCATTGTAGTTCCCCTAAGACCAAACACATAGTTGAAATCATTCAGGTAGTTTCCAAATGCATCATGAATTATACAACGTTCATTACCTTCGGTCAGCATGGTAAAAACAGATGCCTTGTCTGGTAATGTAAAGAAAATGCCATTCATCATTGAAACCAGAACCGTTTTGTGCTTGTCTTCGTCGTACAAGGCGAAGTATTTTGCCAATTCTTCTATATCGTCTCTAGTAGGAAACCGCCACCCAAATGGTTTCAGTTCGTCTAACGGTCCGCCGTAGGTGACATTGTATTTCATCGTTTGGCGGGATACCAGCGTTGCCTTGTACACATCTCTATATGTCTGTGTGTCGCTATCTACTGATTCTGGGATAAAGCTAAGGTCGTCTATCATCCATTCATCGCCATTCGGAAGGATGATCGTGCTGTATGAGTGACGGTCCCTCCAGTCAGTGAATCCGCTGAAATGCAGATTGAATGGTTCTCCCATTACTAACGAATTGGCATACGCCTTGATAATCCCCTGTGGAAACTCCGTGTACAACAGTGGATTCAATTCAATATCCTCTTTGGATATTTTATCAGCCCGTACGGCGTTGATTCGATCGATGATGCGATCCAATAAATGCGTGTGGCATGCGGTACCTAATATGTCTTCAGCAAATGTGTTCATATAGCTAATATAGCATTTGATCTGGGTTTTGTAAACGATGGGTTGACAATAGCATCGGCATTTTTTAAAATTGTATGGCAAATACACAAATATCCGTAACGGCGAGGTCATGTATGCCCGAAAACGATATCCAATGGCAACTTGAGGTTTTAAAGTTTGAGTACGACCAGAAGGAAGCCGATATAAAGGCCAAGTATTCAACCAAAGTTAAATGTCATGGGCATGGTGAATATTATAGCGATTATGACATAGCTAGTGCATTAAATCATCAGGAATATGAAGAAAAACGACGAGAATTGCTTGGCCTCCCAAAAGAAGACGCATATCGACCCGTGCATATCCCGCTAATTCGCCGGGCGTTTCCTGAGTTTTTGACAAAGAATAACCGACCGCAAGATGCCATCCCTTTAGGGTGGCATATAGGTCGGCAATGTATGTAAAGAAAATATTACAATCTGTATGATGTAGAAATAATTATATTTTTGAGTAGAAAACATATAAACAATAGTTGAAGTCAAGAAATTAAGTCTTATGGAACCGATAAGAAGTGAAGATACAAAGGCCAAGATACGGGCAAGTATGTCCGCAACGAAGGCAAAACGGAAGACACAGGTCTGCCGTGTATTTGAACTCAAGGTATCCGTAAGGCACAATCCAAAGGAAGTGTTCCAGAAACTAGCCAATTGCTTTAAGGAAGCAAAGTGGGTAATCAACGATATGCTGTCCAAGTCCAAGGACAGTAGTATGTTTGATTACAAGTATACCGAGCATAAGGAAGTGACACACTTTGATAAGGACAGGAATGAGGTTGTATCAACCATTACCTTGCCATCCGTGTTGCACAGGGCGACTGTCGCCCAAAAGCTGACTGATATATGCAATCTTGCCAAGGCAAGGCAGTCTGGTAGAAAGATAGGTGCATTGAAGTATAAGAGACAGGTTAATTGTATCCCTATCATAACAGGCTTCACGAAGATTATAGATGGATGTAGGATAACCATCCCCGGATTTCGTAAGTTGCGAGTTCATGGGATTAACCAATTACATCAATTTGAAGAGTTTGAGATAGCGGATGCCAAGCTAATCCGTAAGGCATCTGGCTACTATGTTAAGATTAGCGTAATGCTGCCGAAGTCATCAAGGAACCCTACCAACCGAGAGGTCGGTCTTGATTTCGGTATAAAGGATTCCATAACGACATCGTTCGGTGACAAGTACAACTGCAATGTGCAAGAATCGGAGTACCTGAAGTTCCTGAGCAAAAAGCTGAATAGGAACAAGAAGCAGAAGGACTCCAAGCGTAGGTGGAGATGTAAGTGTCAGCTGGCTAGGGAATATGAACACTTGGCTAATGTTAGAACAGACATCGCCAACAAGATATACCATAGGCTAGTAACTGACTATGATGTTATATACTTTCAAGACGAGCAGATTAAGAACTGGCATAAGGGATGGTTTGGTAAACAAGTCCAGTCCTCTTGCCTTGGTTCACTGAAACAACGACTTGTTGCTCTTGAAGCAAGTGGGCGCAGTTTCAAAATATCAAAATGGGAACCAACTACCAAGCTGTGCCCTAACTGTGGGTGTATCAATCCGATTGGTTTGGGCACACGAACATATAAGTGTGATTGTGGGTATATCTTGGATAGGGATACCCACTCTGCCCGTGTAGTCTTGATGATTGGCTCATCCAAAAGAGCCGAGTGCTTGGAACAAGCCTCCGCTGAGGTAGCTACCTCTATGCATATTAGCACCGCTAGTAGCGCACAAGTTGCTCCGTCGAAGCGAAAAACAGAAGCTCTCACCCTTTAGGGTGGGGGTAGTTCACTGATCAAGAATTAACTAGGGCTATGGCCGTTGCCGGGTTTGTTAAAAGTGATGCATGTTTGGCGGAATGGTTTTTGCCGAATAAGCCGGCATTCCGATTATATAAGTCTCGTGCCGGTGATAAGGTTGAAGGCGTATTTTGTATGAATGTGGATGGTTCCTGTATTGAAGTGCTCACTTTTTGTTTTGACAATATTTCGACACTGGGTGAATCTGAGTTTTGTACCAAGCTTGTTGGGTTGACAGAATATGCCCGAAAACAAGTCGACTCCATTGCCGACCGAATTGCAAAAACGACAGCCAACATAAAAAAATTTGCCAAGCGGCATGGCATCAATACTTGTGATGAGTTGCCGTTTTAACCGCATCAACAATTTTCAAGGAATAAAATGACTGCCCAGAACCAATTTGTGAACATCAACATAGCCGACATTAAAAATGATGCCGAACTATGGGAACTCGTGCGAAAAGCTAGACATGAAATGTTTTCCATCAAGCATAAGCTGGAGTATTATAGCGGCATATGCAACTATGGATATAACTACACAAGTGACTTGTCTTCCGAAGATTTTGCTGCCCGTCAATACACCAAGTACAAGGAAATCTATGATGCGCTTGAAAAATTCACGAATGACGCCGTTGACACCTTGAAGCAACACAACTATAACCCACGAGCCAAGAAGCCATGAAACTTAATGATGGTGGTCCTGATCGGCTTTGTATGGACGATAACTCAAGAAATGTGAGGTAACTATGTCGACTAATAATTCTTCAAGTAGTGGAATACCAGTAACTGAAGTGATTGGAATTGTGATCGCCGTGATATTGTCATGGGGGATCAATCACAGCATTGGCTGGGCCATTCTGCATGGAATCCTTAGTTGGATCTATGTAATTTATTACGTGTTCGTATATACATTATAAAGGCTATGTCCCACGAAGTGTGGGTGAACTAAACATTGGCTAGGTGTTGATTCACCTAGCTAATGTGTGTTTTTATACAGTTTGTACTTGACGGCTGATACGTAAATATGTATATTTGGACGGTAAATTAGAGGTTTTATATGATTGAAATTCAGGGCAAGTACAATACTGCAAAGGTTTTCTGTGATATACCGGAATCCGCCGCATATGCTCAGATTTTGAATATGATGTGCCAGTGCTGGTCTGCCGATATGCAGGTAAGAATCATGCCGGACGTACATGCTGGTAAGGGTTGTACCGTGGGTACTACGATGACCATCAAGGATAAGATTGTCCCTAATCTGGTCGGTGTGGATGTAGGATGTGGCATGCTTGTTGCCAAGATCAAGGACCCGTTCATCGAATTCGGGAAGCTAGACAAGGTTATCCGTGAGAAAATCCCGTCCGGCAAGAACCATCGCAAGGATAAGCATCCGCTTGCACGCCAGTTCTCCCTAGATGACCTGATTGCTGATGTCAAGCCGGATGAACTGTTGTCCATCGGGTCGCTCGGCGGTGGAAACCATTTCATCGAGGTTGACCGTGATGACGATGGGTTTTTCTATGTCGTGATCCATTCCGGATCCCGTCACCTCGGCGTTGCTGTATGTGATTACTGGCAGCGCAAGGCTATTGAGGAGTGCAAGACTCGTACAGATGAGCGTGGTGCAATCATCGCTAAGCTGAAGTCCGAAGGCAGGGAAACCGAAATCGAACATGCGTTGCAGAATATTGAACATTTTTCAACGCCACCGGCATTGGCTTATCTGCAGGGTGAATCGTTTGATGGCTACTTGCACGACATGGCTATTGCACAGGAATTTGCCGTCCTGAACCGTGAGGCTATGATGAATGAAATAGTGAAGAATATGGGATTCCATGTAATCGATAAGTTCTGCACTATTCATAACTACATTGATCTGGACCGCATGATCTTGCGAAAGGGGTCGGTGTCTGCACAGGCTGGCGAGCGACTTATCATTCCGATGAATATGCGTGATGGCGCCCTAATCTGCGTTGGTAAGGGTAATCCGGACTGGAATTACTCTGCACCGCACGGAGCTGGCCGCATCATGTCTAGGTCAGTAGCTAAGGATACCGTTTCCATGGAAGAATACAAGAAGTCCATGGAAGGAATTTACACTACCTGCGTGAACGCCGGGACAAAGGATGAATCGCCTATGGCCTATAAGCCTATGCAGGAAATTATTGATAATATTGGCGATACCGTAGATATTGAAAAGATCATTAAGCCAGTGTACAATTTCAAGGCGGCATATTGATGAATACGATTGCGTCTATACGTCGTGACTGCTCGGTGAAGGGGTGGGATGGATATTCTGCCGACCCTATATCCGAGCAGGTTCTTGAAAATGCCGAGAAAATACAGGATGCGCTGCCATCAGGATTCGAATTGTTTGCAACTGGGCGGAATTCGGTTCAGTTTGAGCAAAATAAAACGATTTCAAGGGCATTTACTAATGTGATGACGGAAAAGTACATCGAGATTGAGGTGTTCTCTGATAAAGTTGTTGCATTACAGTCGGAAAAGAGCGATACACCTGATGGACTATATGTTCGTCGGGAAACCAGTGAAAGCATTACATTTAACGATCTTGATAAGTGTATCAAGTATCTTCCTGTATTGTTAATGTATTATTAAAATGTAAACCAAAGGGCAACGGCGATGGCGTTGAAATTCAGTGATCTGAAAGTTGGCGATACTGTATACGTGGATAATCCAGAAAGGTAGACATATGGATATCAAAGATGCCAAGAAAAAAGCCATAGATATGGTGTATGTAAAATTGAACACCGCATATTGTTACAATTGCCGTTTCCATAGTGAAATGAATGAAGATGAACAGAAAAATGAATATGGTTGTACTATGTGCGATGTATGTCATCGTAAAGAACAAAACTGGTCTATAAGCAAGGCGACTTGTGAACAAATTGTTAATGACTTGTTGAAAACTTTGGAGATTGAAGATGTGTGAATGCTGTGAACATCATAAGCCTATTCTTGAAAATGAAAATTCCGTACTTTTCATTTGTGATGGTCGTTTGATTCTTCAAGATAAGACCAAACCTAGTTTGGCTAGTGGCGAAATTAAACAATTGGTTGCTACAATTTGCTATGAATCCAAATGGATTAAGGTTAAATCTTGTCCAGTATGCGGTAAGGAGTTGAAGTAATGGGCATTTTTACGGATGAAGCATATTTTACACATGAGGAGTATTATGGCGTATTCTAGTTTTGACATTTACATGAAGCAGTATGAAAGCGTTGAAGCACAAAAAACTCTACTGCCCGGGCTTCCCATTTGCGTGCGTCTTGACGGGCGTGCATTTCATACGGTTACGAAGAAGTGCTTGAAGCCGTTTGATCCTCAGTTGCGTGAAGTCATGAACCGTGTGGTCGAGGACCTGATTGAAGAATGTGACGCAGTTCTCGGCTATACGCAATCAGATGAAATAACTCTTGTGCTGAAACCAATGAACAAGCTGGACGATTATTATTTTAAGGCTCGTATCCAGAAGTTGTGCAGCATGCTGGCGTCCGTTGCAAGTGTATCGTTTAATACCTTGGTCCGAAGCGATGAATTCAAAGATAACTTGGGTATGCGAATTACGAAGCAGGCATATTTTGACTGTCGTGTCTGGAATGTCCCGAATATGGCGTTTGCAGCTATGGTGTTTAGCTGGCGTCAGGCCGATTCGATCAAGAATAGTATCAGCATGGTTGCACAGTCGCATTTTTCCCATTCAGAATTGCTGTCAAAGAATAGTGATGAAAAGATTGACATGCTGGCGAATATTGGGGTATCATATCATTCGTATCCCGCCGAATATCGGCAGGGGGTGTTTGTTAAGCGAGTATTGGTAACTCGTAAATACACCGTAGACGAGCTTGAACAGTTGCCTGAAAAGCATGCCGCTAGACAGTGCCCTGACTTGATGGTAACTAGGTCTGAGTATCGAAGATTCGCTGGCGAAGAACTTAGGTCTATACAAAATCAGGCTGAATATTTGTTTGATGGTGCTGATCCGGTGTTTAGAGAATTGGATTATCGAGGCAAATATCAAGATAGCCAGACGCCAACACCATAGATGGCGCCGGTCAGCATAAATGTTCATGTAAAGCCGTAAAATAATACTTTTTATTTTGCGGCTAATATTGACAACAACTGTAAAAAGTGTTATATTTGGCTAAACACCTTAAATGGAGAATACATGAACATACAATCACTTAGCCGCTATGTTATGCATGGGCTCAAATTTACCCACACGCTCGGTCTTGATGGAAATCACGGTATCGGGAAAACGTCGTTCGTCAAATATACTATGCGTGATTTGATTGCAAAGAAGCATGGTCTCCCTATCGATCGTGTTCATGTGATTACCCGTTGTGTATCCATTATGGACCCTGCCGACTTGATTGGTAACTTTATTGAGTTCAATGGCCGTACATACAACTGTCCGCCGAACTGGATCCCTACAGCAAAGTGCTATGATGACATGATGGAAGAGCTCTTTGAGTCCAATGGCAGAAAGTACACTAGACTGACTAATTATGATGATATCTACATCCTGTTTCTCGACGAACGTAAGCGAGGCAACCCTATGGTTCAGGATGGTATCATGGAATTGTTGTTGGAACATACCCTGTTTGGTGCCCCGTTGCATGAAAAGACTTATGTAGTGTGCGCCGACAACGATAATATCGAAATTTATCACGGTACGAAGACTGATCCTGCTCAGGAAAGCCGTATCAAGTCAACCAAATTTTCCCCGACCAATTCGGAATTCCTCGCAGATTGGAATCGACGTGTAGAAGAGGGGACGATGCACAGTATTGTCCCGGAATTCCTTGATGCGCATAAAGAATGTATCTCGCTGCCGACTAATACGATCCGTGACATGTATATTGCCGGAAAGAAGCCGCCTTGCCCACGAGACTGGACTACGCTTGGTGAAGCGTTGAAAGATTTTGCATTGGAAGGCGATGATATCGTTAATGGTTCAGCGTCTTATTTGACTGACGTTGCCGCCATGCACGTTGGCCAGACATATGCCACCAAGTTTGCTGCATATTGTCTCAAGGAACGCCAATTCAAGGTGACTCCAGAGGACATCGTTGAAACATTTGAAGATGTCAGGGATAGTGTAGAAAAGGCTTTTGCCAAGGATCCGACATCTGCTGTTGGCGTTGTACGTGCATTAGTCCCATATATTACCGACATTACGCTTGACGATGAACAGGCACATAATGTGGCCGCATTCCTGCAGGTATGCCCGGGTGAAGCGGTTTCAGCCCTGTATTCCGAATGGAACAAGCTTAACAAGCATCAGTTTGCTGAATGGCAGAATACACCGTTGCGTTATAATGTATTTAACCGTGCGATTATGAATAATGTAGCCAAGGAACCGGGCAAGCAGTCTGCATATGAGAAGTGGTGCACGGCATTCTGCAAGCGTTATGATCTTAATGTAGATGACCTTAGCCGTGACGATATCAGAGTGCAGTAATGACTGATGAAGAATTCGAAAAAAGCTTTGACGGCACTATATGTCGCCTGATGATCAACTGTCCGTTGGTCTTCAATATGCTTGTCGGCATGGAAAAGATTGAAGACCCGCATATTGAAACGATGGGTGTATCTGTACGCAACGGCGCAGTGTCACTGCGATATAACAGGTCGTTTGTCGAACCGCTGGACGAGCGTGAGCGTAATTTCTGCCTCATGCATGAAATGATGCATGTCATGTTGCACCACTGTACGCATCGAAGGTCGGAAAACAAGGCCTATGCGTACATAGACAACGTTGCCATGGATTTGGCAATTAACTGCATGATACCAAATGACCAGTTTACCAATATGCCTGTGTTTAAGGAATCAAAGTTCGGTAAACGTGCTGGTGACCCGGCCGGTCTTCTCCCTAGCCAGTTTGACTTTCCTGAAAAACTGTCATATGAACAGTACAAGGATTTGCTTATCCGCAAATATGACCTGAATGACCCAAGCCAAGTTTCATTTATGGGTGATGACAGTGGCGGTAGTTCTGGCAATGGTACTGGCGATGGTAGCGGAAATGGTAATTCTAGTGGTTCTGGCGAAAATGGGGATGATATCGACGAAAACTGTGCATTAGGACAGATCACTAAAGGCCGTATTTCTGCTGATCATGGCGAAGAATATGACGAGGACCCGGTCCTCGATGATATCATAGCAGATATGATAGAAGAAGCTACCCGAAACAATACATGGGGTAACATCGGCTATGACGCAATCGAAATTGTCAAGGCTGCACAAGCTAGAACATTGAATTGGGGAAATCTCCTAAGGCTTTATGCGGGCGACTTTATTTCGCCGGACAAAACACCTACTAGGCGCCGCTGGAACAAACACTACGGAAAACCGTTCTTGGGGACCGTGACGAAATTCACTGAGCCGGTTGCGGTATACGTGGATACGTCTGGCAGTGTTGACATCGATTCACTTTCGAGGTTTGTATCGGAAATCGAACGCATTGCATATTACACTGGTGTATATTTGTGGAGTTTCGACACCACAGTTAAGGAACCTGACTCGAAGGTTGTTTTTACTCGTGGAGCTATCGGAGAGATTAAGTTCATTGGTCGTGGCGGAACCGATTTCGAAGACTGTTTTAATCATGCTCGTAAATATGGTTACAGTCAGCTTGTCATCATGACAGATGGGTTTGCATGTGATGTCGATCCTAAATCGGCTGACGGGATGGATGTGGTATGGGTTATTACCAAGAATGGCAATCCGATTGGGAAACCCGGACGTGTTGTGGAGATGACATAATATGTCAACCGATATTGATCTTTGTATTGGCGAAATTGCAGGGTTGAAGGATAGATCTATAATAATCCCATACGGCGATATTAGCTTAAATCCGTTGAAATATGCTGGATGCGAGGTGCCGATTGTTGCCGACTACGCCAATTCATTGATCAATGGCACGGAGTTTCCAGAGAAAGGGTCGTTTGTTGATCCACGGAATAATGTTACGTACAGGACTGTACGGTACGAAAATATGGAAATAATGGTAGACACGCTGTATTTCCCGATTGATTACGATTCGTTCTCCGTCAATAATGGGATATGCGACGTAATGTATTATTCCCGTATTACAGATACGCTTGCGCCGGAGGGATGGCATGTAATGCGTTATTCTGAACTTACTTGGATATCCAATTATTTTGGTGGCCCGCTTTGCGCCGGGAAATATATGAAAGTAGGTAAATATGACCTCGGGCTGTCGTTTGTCCCGTTTGGAAGTCTTGAAGTTGAATCTGGCCAAATCAATGATCTTCAACGGAATGCATACTGCTTGCTCGAAAACAATAGTACCGTATTATGGCTAACCAAGTTTGATAACAATGTTCGTACTGGGTCAGTAAATGGTCCAAGCCCAGTACTGGCATTTCCAGTCAGATGCGTCCGTGATTAAGACTATTCAAACATGCTTTTAAAAAATGCCTGCATGAATTCCTTCATCGCATCGTAAGTGAACGTTAGGCCTTCTTGCTCATTAAGGCAGATTACCTTCTTATGCAATGCTGCATCCAGCATTGCTTTTTTACTAGTCCCATCACCAAGTACGATATATGTGGCATTGTTGTGCAGGTCATATGAATAAAATTTTCCGGTACCAAGCTGAATGTGTCTAAACATCCAGTGTGTGACGTTTTTGGGTTGCCTGAATCTAGAATCCATTAGGGCGCACCAAAGTTCATCAGGGTATTTTAGCCATGTGTCAATCCACGTTTTCTTATTGTATGCAATGGGAAAATGGAAGTCGGCATATCCCGTGTTCTTGTGATGAATGCGGTTGGCAATACGCTGGTTATTCTGCTGAGTAGTGTCGAACAGCCCGCCTTTAAGCCAGTTGTGCTTCGGTATCGCAAAATCAACCGGAAGGTTGTCCACAAAGAAATCGGTTTCCTTGGTTGGCTGCACGACATAAAAATCATCATTGAACAGGATGAAGTTTGACGCTAGACCCGGTATCATATGGAAGAACATTTCGATCACATTCGAATTAAATGTTGGTAGGAATGGTTTGGGTATATAGTCTTCATGATATACGATACGGACTTTTTCACTGATCGTATCCATCCATGGTTCTTTTTGCGTCGGCGAAGCAAGTACGATTATGATATTGCGGACCCATGGACAGAACTTTATCATGCCCATGATCGTATATTTAAAAACGCCGAAGTCCCTGTATCGGCATTCGGCAGCAACACCGGCATCAATGCGGTGCCAGTGTTCGTACTGTTTTTTCCAAGCGGCGTCATTGGGATTTACCCATGGCACCACTATATCGATTGGAGAGTTCATTATGTATCCTTGGTTAACTCGCCTTTAGCTCTAAGTATTTTCGCCGGTTTTGGTGGTTACAGTATGAGAGTGATCCTTATTTGTAATACTTGCCGACGTATGGAAGTACCATATAATAAATTTCTTCTTCGGTAAGATTGTGATTCTTTACGAATGCATCAAATTCATCCTGAACCGCCTTTGATGGGCCGTATAGCTGCGTCTCATTGTATGTGTTAAATCCGTCTGAAGTAAATGATGGTGTATCAGACGCTTGTTCACAGATCGTATAGGCAGTTTTTACGGCTTCGCATAACTGTTGCGTGCCAGTGTTTTTAGCGATTTGATCCAGAGTATTAAAAAACATTTGTTGTTTGTTCATTTTATCGCCCATAGTTTTAAAATAGTTTATATCATGGTATTGACAAATTGACGGGTTAAAGCTATTTTAACGTCATGGTTACATATTATAATTTTACTCATGTCGATCGACGGTGGTGTATTGCTGTTGAATCAATGACGAGTACATTTGTCGTGTTCAGAAAGCGGCTGTTCGGACTTATCAAAAACCCTGTTGCACGATTTCAGACGATTGCGACGGCTGAATTATTTGTTATATTCATGAATGATCCGCTGTTTGCGTTTAGATCGCAGGGTTGCACTGACGGTTCTAAAAAATATCTGAAGACAATACTGAACGTAATCGCAACTGATATGTATGATTTACTATGAGGTTTCTATGAAAGGATGTAGAGAATCTAAACCCGGTGTAATTTTCTTCGATGACACAATGACGATGGACCGCATTGAGTACAAATACAAGTATCGAACTACTGTATGGAAGGAAGATGTGCGTAAACTTGCTGCCGCATATGAGGCCCGTATCAGCGCACTCGAATCGGCACTCGCTGCGAAGGAATCGGGTGTGGTTGGCAGTAAATAATATTTTTCAATTAAATGAAATGGGGCTTAGTATGTCTAAAGAAGTTAATCTCATTGTCCTTGCAAAAGAATCCTCTATGGAAGATGCGTGTATACAAACGCACTTTAATGTTCATTGTGACTTGTTATTTGATAAGTGTATGTGTCAAGTTGCTTGCTTTGAAGATGAATCCCAAATTAGACACGTTCAGAAGTTTGGCGAAGCCAATGGCTATGTTGTCTTTGACGATTCTTTTAAAAAGTATAGGTTGAAATTAACCTTGGAAGAATACGAGGAATAAGTGGATACATGGTACAGAAAGCATGGAAAACTAACTCAACTACCCCAAGTCGTTAAAAATTTTAAATTTTTGTTGACAAATCCGGTCAAAAAACGTATTTTTACTAACGACGCAGGCGTAACAGCCTAACATTCACTAAAACAAAGGACTAAAGATGTCTATTATCGCTTCTATTTTCAAGAAAATCCTTGGACTCTTCAAGTGGGGTGCCATCAAGGTTGACTCTGGTATCGACAAACTCTATGACGCTCAGAAACGTCTTGAAGTTGTCAAATACGAAACGCTCGCTGCTCTCGATAAGCAGGAAGCTAACGCAAAGAAGATCCATGCAAGTAAGCTGGCGCTCGAAGATGAATTGAGCCAAGCCGAAAAGAACCTTACCCGATTCCAGACTCAGGTGTCTTGCCTGAAGAATCAGCTGATCGAAAAGGGTGTCGACTGGACCACCAATGACGACCTGCTTGATGCCGGCCGCAACGCACAGGAACAGGCAAACTTTGTTGCTACCCTGAAGGAACAGAAGGCTGCAATGGAAGAAATGTGCAAACGTGTTGACAAGATGCTGTCCAAGCTCAAGTCGAACCGTCGCCTCATCGAAACCAAGGCAACTATTCTTTCTTCCAAGATCAATTTCTACAAGAACCTTCAGGCTATCGATGAAAATGGCAATATCGATATCGATCATGTATTTGGCGACATCGACACCGCTGTCAAGAACATGGAATATGATAGCAAGGCTTCCGCACACGTCAACGCTATCGTGAATGGCCAGAGCTCTGCTGAAGTCATGGCTTCCAATGCCGATGTTCTCAGTTACATCGACGGTTTGAAGTAATCCTGAACGAGTTGTGTTATGGAGACGAATCCCGGGGATGCCCCCGGGATTTTGTTTTGGAGAATGTATGTCGACATTTTGCTTGATTGTTGCTGGTATACTTACGCTAGACATGCTGCTTAGCCGTCTATTTAGACGTATAAAGCGTCTTACCCCGTATTTACTAGTGTGCGCCGTTGCCATAATCGTTATATCCATATCGAATAACGTGCATATCCCGCATGTAAAAATTCCGTCGGTCATTGAAACCGTACGGCATATCCCGTTAATCCCTACTAGCCAGATGGACGTTCAGTATAACGTCAAGCCGGGCGTTAACCTAAAAACGTTGAATAATAAGTTGCGTGCATCTATTCCTAAGATTGTCAGTGCGTATCAGGCCGAACTAGGCGCAACTTATATACCGACTATTACAAGCGGCGATGACTATGACCGGCACAAGCCGAATTCGGCTCATTATCGTGGCCGGGCATTGGACTTTAGGCTGAATGACATTCATGCCGCCCGGCGCCGACATGCAATTTATAATCGGGTCAAAAAATATTTAGGCAATGATTTCATTGTTATTCACGAAAGCCCCGGCTTGGTGAATGAACACTTACATGTTCAGTTAAAATGACTTGCCGATCATAACCATATTTTGTATATTTGTTGCCATGCAAGTTAGTCTGAAATATAGTATAGGCGATAAAGTCATTTTTTCCCAGCGTGAATATACGATTGACGCTTGGAAAATTGATGTAAAAAGTACAGGGATTGAAATCAAGTATTTATTCCATGCGTACTTAGATCCGGTTGTATCATATCATCAGGAAATATCGGAAAAATATTTGACCGAATCGGCAAGTGAACCGCACCCCTGTACGGTTGATCTTGATTTCACAGATTCTAACGGTATTGAAATAGGGTTAGGCGATTTTGTGTTTTGCAATATGGTGTCGCATCGATTAAACGGTGAAAAATATATTGCGTGGAATGATCTTACTTTTGCGTATTATGGTACAGTATTATCGTTTTGTTTCGAATTTAATAACGGTTGGGATTATATAATGCGTAGTGCATGGGTAAGCCGTGTCGGACCGTCGGTCGGGCCAAATGGGTCTCCGTACCGGGACGGGCGCCGGGAAGACCGTGTCGGTAAAGAAATACTGGTATCGATGATAAAGTCACCTATTACCGATAATCTCGCTCAAATGTATGTAGATAGTTTTGTCGGCAGTAATGATGACCGTATCAGGTTCATTAACAACAGCGACAGTTACTGGGATGCAAAACTGATTTTACGAACAGCTGGTGTATATGATGAGGTTGTTGAGAGGCTAAGTAAGATTGCTGCACAGGCTAGTAATAAAAAAACTAAAACCTCCCGCAAAAAAGTTGACAAAACTGCCAACAAAATCGAAAAATTGAAGGCGCTTGTCGATGAATTGGCTAAGCGTTCCGGTGTAACGATAAATTACAGGACTATGAAAATTATCGAATAATAACGTCAACTACCAGCACAATAAGTTTGCACCTGATCGGTCGAAAGAACAACTAATTGATCCAGAAAATAATTTTTTCTAAAATATGTCTTGACAGCGGTGCAGCAAGTTTTTATATTCACACATGCGGGAAACTCCCGTCTAATTTCATATCACAAAAGGTTAACAATATGAACAAGAAAAAAGGTTTGACTAGTGACGAAGTCTTGGTAAGCAAGGCTAACCATGGTCAAAATATCATTCCCGACTCCGAACCGACAACCTTCTGGGCCGAATTTAAGGAATCCTTTGGCGATCCGATGATCCGAATCCTGCTGGCGATTGCAGGCTTGATGATCGGTCTCTGGGGAGCGTCCAAGGTCTTCCCGCAGGCTGGTATTGAACAGGGTATCTATGAACCGATCGGCACCCTTGTTGCCGTATTCTTGGTTGCAACAATTTCAGCAAAGACGGCCGTGTCTTCCGATGGTAAGTATCGAGACCTGAAGAGCCGTACCAAGAAGGATACCGCAAAGGTTTGGCGTGACGGCGAATACATCGAATTGCCGTTCGAAGAAATTGTAGTAGGTGATGTAGTTCACCTGCAATCCGGCGATAAAATCCCTGCCGACGGCGTCCTTGTTGAAGGTTCACTCCGTGTTGACAACTCTGCACTCAATGGCGAAGCTGATGAATGCAAGAAGGAAGGTGATCCGAATGCCAAGTTGCCTGAACAGATGTCCGGTGACATGTTCGTTGACAAGTCTTCTCTGTTCCGTGGAGCGATTGTGTATGACGGCGATGGCGAAATGGTCATCCAGCGTGTCGGCCTTCAGACTATGATGGGCAAGATGGCAGAAGAAATGGCTGGTGATGAAGTTGACTCGCCGTTGAAGGTGAAGCTGGCTAAGCTTGCTGGACAAATTTCAATCTTCGGATATGTGTCCGCTGCTTTGATCGTTGTGCTTTACTTTGCTATGGGCGTGGTGAACGCTGGTGGCTTTGGTGAGTTCTTCGATCTTGGATGGCAGCATGTACTGAATACTTTCATCAATGCTGCTGATCTGGCTATCCTGATCGTTGTCTGCGCAGTACCTGAAGGTCTTCCTCTGATGATTTCTCTGGTTCTTATGCAGAACACATCCAAAATGCTTGACCACAATGTGCTCGTACGTAAGGCACAGGGTATCGAGACCGCAGGTTCTCTGAATATCCTGTACTCCGACAAGACTGGTACAATTACTAAGGGTAACCTTGAAGTAGTAGAACTGTTTAGCGGTGACGGTAAATCTACCGGAATGAGCAATGATCTCGGCGCTTGCCTTGCAAACAACACTCAGGCATCGTTTGATCGCATGGGTAAGGTTCTTGGTGGTAATGCAACCGAACAGGCTCTGATGAAGTTCTTGAATGCAGATCGTTTCCACGAATTTGCTGCCCAGACCGTAAAGTTCCAAGGTTTCAACTCTGCCAATAAGTTCTCTCAGGTTCAGCTTGCTAACGGCCGTACCTATTACAAGGGTGCGCCTGAAAAGTTGATTTCCAAGTGTTCTCGCTTTGTCGACATCAATGGTGTAATCCATGATATTGACGCTACGGCACTTAACGACAAGATTACCGAAATGGCTAAGAAGGCTATGCGAATGCTTGCTTTCGCCTATGCGGAAAAAGATCTCGTCGAAGACTCCATCCATGACGATCTCGTACTGATTGCAGTAGCTGCAATCCGTGATGATGTTCGTCCAGAAGCCCGTGATGCAATCGCTGCAGTAAACCGTGCAGGAATTCAGGTTGTGATGATCACCGGCGACCGAATCGAAACCGCTCGTGCAATCGCAGTTGACGCAGGCCTCGTAACCAGCGAAAACGACATTGTACTTACCTCTTCCGACCTTAACGCAATGAGCGACGATGACGTTAAGGCAATTATCCCAAAGATCCGTGTTATCGCACGAGCTCTTCCTACCGACAAGTCCCGTATGGTCCGCTTGTCACAGGAACTGGGCCTTGTGTGCGGTATGACTGGTGACGGTGTGAATGATTCCCCGGCCTTGAAGCGTGCAGACGTTGGCTTTGCCATGGGTAGCGGTACTGAAGCTGCCAAGGAAGCTGGCGATCTGGTTATCCTTGATGACAATTTCCGTTCTATCAAGAACGCTGTTCTGTTCGGCCGTACGATTTTCCACAACATCATCAAGTTTGTCAAGTTCCAGCTGACCATTAACGTGGCTGCAGTTGGTGTAACACTGCTCGCACCGGTATTCGGTGTCGAAGCTCCATTGACTGTCGTTCACCTCCTGTTTGTGAACCTCGTGATGGATGGCCTTGGATCTATGATGCTTGGTTCCGAACCCGCATTGGATTCCTATATGACTGAAAAGCCCCGTAACCGTGACGATTCTATCATTGACAAGTCCATGATTGGTTCTGTGATTGTTCCGGCTGTGTGGATTATTGCACTCGGATTTGTATTCCTGAAGCTCCCGATTTTCACTGGTCTCTTTGAAAGTACAACGCAGATGAATACCGCATTCTTTGCATTCTTTATCTGGGCTGCCTTGTGGAATGGGTTCAATGTCCGTTCCGACAAGTTCAAGATTTTCTCCGGTCTTAGGGAAAATCCGGGATTCCTGAAGGTTCTCTTTACCATCGCAATTGTGCAGGCTCTGATCATCAATATCGGCTCGTTTGACAACTCTGTTTGCCAGACAATCTCAAAGATGTTCAGTTGTGTGCCGTTCGGTGGAATTGAATGGCTGATTATCGCTGCATTGTCATTCACAATCATCCCTATTGCATCCATTGCAAAGCTTTTTAATAAGTAACAGGGATAACTAGGTGCCGGGACGGCCGGCACCTTTTTTCTTACAAAGGTAACGTATGATTAATTTGCAAAAGAATCAGGTTATCGATCTCGCCAAGAGCGATGACTCGAATAAGCTTGAAGACATCACTGTCGGAATGGGTTGGCTGATTGCATCGCAGTCAAAGAACGCCACATCTACCATTACCAAATCTAGACCTGCGCCGGGCTTCATGAATAAGCTCCGTGGTTGGTTCGGGCTTGAACAGACCATGGAAACTTACACAGAAACCGTTACGGTTGAAAAAAGCCAGTTTGAATACGATCTGGATGCGTCCTGTGTCGAACTCAAGGAAAATGGTACGCTGTTTGGATCCTGCATGGAATACAGCACTGTTTACTTTGGCCGTAAGAATGGTACCGGAATTACGCATGGTGGCGACTGTCTGGTCGGTGGGGATGGCGATTCTGATGATGAAACCATCAAGATCAACCTGAATGTTGTCAATGCGCCACGCATTGTCGTATTCATGAACATTTACAAGGCGTCTTCCCGTAGACAGTCGTTTGCCAATCTCGACAAGGCTTACATCCGCATCTACAATACAAAGAATGGCAAGGAAATTTGTCGTTACAACATTGCAGATGATCTGGACCAGACCGCTACTGCCTTGGTGCTTGGCGAATTGTACAAGTCCGGCTCTGAATGGAAATTCAAGGCTATTGGTCAGTGCATGAAGGCTGACTATGTGTCTGACGCCGTGTCCTACATTGTCAAGTCCAATAAAAAATGGAAATAATTCATTTTAGGTCTTGACAGATCTTCCTAAAAAAACCTATATTGGGTAATGCCATAAGGCGAACTCTCACTTTTAACAGGACTATAACTATGTCTATTAGTTTGGAAAAAGGCGTGAATCACGTCATCGAAAAGACCACCCAGACCGCAAATGTTGGACTTGGATGGGACGTTAACAGCAAGGCTGGCAATGGCAATGATTTTGATCTTGATGCAGCCGTGTTTGCCCTGAACGAAAACGACAAGCTGGACAAGGAATCCAACTTTGTGTATTTCAACAACAAGCATCCGGGCATTGGTATTGACCATAGTGGCGATAACCTGACTGGTGAAGGTGATGGCGATGATGAAGTCATTACCGTGGATTTCTCCAAGGTTCCCGCAACCGTTAAGAAGATTGCCGTTGTTGTCAGCATCTATAAGGGCGCTGAACGTCACCAGAATTTTGGTCAGGTGAAGAATGCGTTTGTTCGTTTGGTTGACACCACAAATGGCGCCAATACTGAACAGCTCCGTTTTGACCTCACTGAAGATTACTCCGGCGACACCGCCATTCACATGGCCGACCTGTATCGTCATAACGATGGCTGGAAAATGAAGGCTATCGGCGAAGGCATTAAGGGTGACCTGTCCACATTCCTTCAGCAGTACAAGTAATCATGGGTACAATCAATCTTAAAAAAGGCGGCAAGATCGAACTTAGCAAGGGCTTGACTCATGCTATGGTCGGTCTTGGCTGGACCGCCAATTCGTTCGATGGTGCTGACTTTGACTTGGATGCATCCGTCTTCCTGTTGAATGACAAGGATAAGATGCAGTCAGATGAAGACCTCGTGTTTTACAACAACCCGGAACATAGCAGCGGTGCCGTAAGGCATGGTGGCGATGATCGTGTTGGTGGCGATGGTTCTTCCGATGACGAACAAATCTTTATCGATTTCGATAAGATCCCGAGTTACGTAAGCAAGCTTGAAATCGTGGTTACCATTTATGAATGGAAGACCCGTAAGCAGAACTTTGGTCAGGTTGAACGTGCGTATCTTCGTCTGGTATCGACAAACGGCGAAAATGTCGTTGATGGCAACGAAGAATTGCGCTTTGACTTGAGTGAAGACTATTCTACTAATACTAGCATCCTTATGGCAACGCTGTATCGTCAGGGCCGTATCTGGAAATTCACGTCCAGAGGTGTTGGCTACAACGAAGGTCTCGGTGCGTTCATCAAACGCTACGGGAATTCTTACCAGAATGGTGACTAGAATCTAGTAGTTCTTGGGTGGCGACCCTCTAAGGGTCGCCTTTTCTTTGAGGTATTTATGAAATCCGCTAAAACTATGATCATTTCAAAGCTTATTGTGGTGGTATTTGTGCTGGCCCTTATCCCGGCAGGATACGGACTGTATCTACTGAATACCATGACGATTACCGACGGGAAGTGCATATCCGAATTTACTGTCGACAAGTTTGACAAAACTCACGGTGTGCGACACGAATCAAATGCAGTAATCCTGCATGACACATCCAAGACAACGATCATTAAGAACATGACTTGTGCTGAATACAAGAACCCGGCCTATCCGTTTAGTCATGATCACCCGTACTGGGCTGTATATTCCGCACTGGTTGTAATTGGCGAAGTCGGCATTCTGATTGCATACCTATGTGCATCGTTGTGCGGATGGGTTGACCGTAAGATTACTAAATGGAAGGATAAGCGTCATGCGTGATGACGGCGAATATGATATGACCCGAGACGAATTCATTGTCATGATAAATGGCCGTGGTATGCAGGTGGTCCATTCAGATGACGCTGACGTAGACGACATTCGGGTTATAGGAAACGGCTACATTGCCGGGAAAGTGTACAAAACGTATGCAGTAAATGAAGATGGTGAGATCATCGCAAAGTTCAAGTGAGGAAATATGGTTGCTCATGTAACGGTTAAAAGTGTTGACGAGGTTGATGAATTCTTGAATAAGAATAACATTCCTCTGGATAAAGTTAAAATCACCCACTATTCGACGAGAATGGGTGGCAAATATGCAATCTTCTACAATACCGAAGACGTCAAGTAACATGCGTATACTACTTGCCATACCATCCAAGGATCAGGTCCAGTATCTTGACAATATGATCAGTGCTCTGGAGGCGCAAAGCGTGCTTCCTGACGCTGTTTTATATTTGATGGACCGTCCTTCAGGCAGAGATCGCATAACGGCCTCTAGGAGGCTTTCTGGGCACCCATTTATCAAGCTGATGTGCAATACCACTTATCCGGCCTACATAGGCCGTCCACAGTGCGTTCTGGGCGAAGATCAGTTCCTTACCGGATACATTCGGGAATTGGCTATCGGATACATGCTGGAAAATGGGTTTGACGCAATTGTGTTCCTTGATGGGGACTGCATTCCCGAAAAGGATTTTGTGTCGGCTCATAAGTCGGTGCTTAGCTCAGAGTGTCCGGTCACTACCGTGGGTAAGCGAAAAGAGGATAAACATGGTGGCCTAGACCAACGTGAAAAACCAAATTCAGCGATCAAGCTATTTTTTGATGACCCTACAGAAGTTTCACAGGAAGTGTTTTTCGTTGATTCTGGTGTCGTCTGGACATGCAATTTCGGATTTAACTTGGGTGCCATAAAGTCTTTGATGGCGACAAATGAACTTTTGTATAACCGTAAGGAAGTATTTCCGTCAGATTTTCTCGGGACATGGGGTGGTGAAGACGGTTTTATTGGACTATTGTGCTTTTATACAGGAATCCCTGTCATTGCATTGCCGAATGGCGATAATGGTATACGGCATATCGAGCACGAGCGTCCGGGCAAAAAATATAATCACGTTCAATTCATTGAATACCTAGAAGACCATCGGTATAACCTTATAAAGTTGCTTGACCTGTATGGAAAGAACGTAAGGAAATTGCCGTATGTCGATCGTGGCAAAATGGTTACTGACGCCGGGATTGTCCATGATATTTAGTCGGTGTGGATATATGACCTAGACGTTTTCGGAAGATGAAGTTGCGTTAATTGAAATAGTTAAATATTTCCCCGTATGAAAAAGACCACGTCTTACGACGTGGCCTTTTTGTTAGGAGTCATCGTTATTACTTTTTGCGCATAAGCTTGGTCATTAGCGATGAAGGAGCCTTGGTGTCCGTATTCTGAGAGGCCGGGATAGTCTTTGTGTCGGCGAATCGACCGAACAGACGGGTTCCTGCAGTACCTGTAGTCGGACGCTGGAGCTTCAAACCATTGGTTGCAGCATTCTTTTCGTTCATATCAGAAACCATGCCTTCACGCTTACGTGCCATCTGTCCAATGTAGTCGATATTGTCTTCATAGGAATCTGCACGTTCACGCATATTGCCTTCACTATCGGCTTCAAGCAATTTGTTCATGAACTTAATGATCGGATATGTTTCTGTGTCAATAAAGACACGGGCAATCAGATCACTGGTGCGGTCGATAAATGCGGCGTCTTGCTTATTGATCATGACAGCATCCGGTTCATTAGCCTCAAACAGGCCACTGCCAGACATGTTGATAGATTCAAAATCATCTTCCATGTCGGCATCGTATGCATCGTTTACCATAGGTGCTTCGTCGCCTTCGGGTTCTTCAGTCTTGGTTCCCGGTACAAACGAATTTTCCTCATCAAGTTCAGATTGGGCCAATTTTTTGAGCGTATCATTAGCACTAAGAATTGCTGATGTCTTCATGGTAATCTTGGTTCTGAATGCAGCGGAGTCGTCCGTTTCGGTAATATCTTTCTTCACCTGTTCAGCCGGTGTGCGGCGTAGATAATCGGTGATTGCCTTGGCCATAGCTGCACGGATTTCGAAATCGATCATGGCATCTTTGGCTTCGGTTTCATCAGTCATTCCGGCAACCTTCTTGTCAAGAGCTTCCTTGCTTGCCGGATTTACCTTCAGAACGTCTTCGATGGAATACAGGTTGTTATCGCCATTCAGGTCCAGTTTGATATTGTACGGGAGGAAATGTTCACCACTAGATGTTGCAGTGACGATACCAAAGTTTTCGCCAGCAGTACTACGGGCATTTTTGAAAGCGGTATAGCGTCTCTGGTTCGGGGCGATATTCAATCCGTGCAAGCTGAGCTGTTCCGGGTTGATCAGCTTGTTAATATAGCGTGAACGTCCCGGGGCCTTTTTATCGAGGTTAATGAGATTTTCTACAGCTTCGGAATACTTAACACCCTGCACATAGCTGCTGTTGTCTGCAGCGAAATCCTGTGCTGCTCGAACAGTAGCAGTAATCAGCAGTGCCAAGTGGGTTGATGTTTCCGGGGTGATATTCTTACCGATTACACCGTTGTAGGAAATACGTACGATGTTCTTGGCACGTTCAGGATGAGCTTCCGTCTTCTTCTTGGGACCAACCGTCGTTACGGTGAAGTCATTGGAATGACCCTTTGTCACGAAGTTCTGGATGGCAAAAGTGTGAACGGTATCACGCATGAAATCAGCAACGGTGGATGCCATGTTTGAACTCGGCAATTCCACATATGCATAAAGATTGTTATCTGGATCAAGTTCCGGATCATATACATTCTGCAAACGGTCAGTTACATTGGCGGATCCCATCTTATCTGCACCAGCATCTTCACTGATCTTGAACTTTGGATTCATGTGGATACGGACACAATTCTTCTGGGATGTCAGGCCGGCAACCAAAGCATTGATGATTTCATTGAGCTGGCTTGCCTGCTGTTCAGTCATTCCTTCACTATCGTTCAATGTGAAGGTGATGATTCCGGTTGGAACAGTGGTATCGCCGTCCTGTGTAGTCACCTCGTTAATAAGGAACTTGGATGAAGACAGGATTGATGTATCTTCATATGTAGCATTTTCGTCAATAAATGCTTCCAAGCCAAGGCCGGGGTGGTTTTCAATGGCCTTCTTCAATCGTGCCAAGCATACTGTCTTGAGCTTCTGGATCGTGGTTTCCATCAAGCCGACGTCAATGCCGCTTGCATTAACAGTTGCACGGGCGTAGTTACATGGCACCTGCAGAACGATCGATGCGTCAGACTTAATAGCTGCGTCCCATTCATTCTGGAATGCTTCGCCATCACGCAGGCGACTTGCCTTGGCGGTTGCTGTATTATATTCGGTTACTCGGCTATCACGAGCAATATCATCCTGAATCACGGATTCGTCATTTTCACGGAATTGGAATACTCCAGACTTTTCGCCGTCGGTGTTTGCAGCGACAATATTAACCTGTCGAGAACCGAGATCGGTCTGGGCTTTGATGATGTTCTTCTCGTTTGTATTCACCCAGTCAGTCAATTCATCGATGAAGTTGTTGATTGTATTCTTCATGTCGTTGAGCGCAGTGGTAAACCACGTATCAAACTGAGTCATGCTTTTTGACAGGGCATCCAGTGCGTTATTGTACGCAGCTTCGATTCGACGATAATTGTCGGTGTATACAGAAACCTCGGCCCATGCTTCGGATTTTTGTGCCTGAAGCTTAGTTGTATCAGCGCCAGTCTTTGCAGCCTGTTCAAGTTCTTTATTCAGTGCCTCGGCAATTTGCATCTTTTCAGCACGAGCATGAGCTGCATTGTCCAAAGCGTCCTTTGATTGGCTAATATTGTTCAAGATTTCCGAACTTTCATTGTCATCGCTAGACACACCGGTCAGCTTATAAATGGTATTTATGTCAAAACGATGTGCATTTTTAAGGATAGGATCCATGTTGAAATTATCAACAATATCTACGAATTCGTTCAGTACATCACCCAAAATGGCAGTATTGATTTTGGATGCAGCAAGATACAGTGCTTGAATTACAGTCGGGTCGTCCGTTGCATTTTTAGAAGATACTTTGAAACCTTCATCTAAATGAGCTTGGTTTGCATTTACAAAGAAATTAACATTGTCGTTGCTACTATGCAACATCAAATTTGTTGCCATAGGTGCATATTGCTTCAACTGCAAGTAACCGTTTAAAACCGGTTCACACAATTCCAACAAATCATTGACAAGTGAAACGGTTTCCTGTGGGATAGACGATGTATCGCCGGAAAGTTCAAAAGTCTTAACTGATGGCTTTACGGGCGACGGTGCTTGACCATCGGCTGCTTCGAAAATTGTATTGTACATGGCTGCAACGGCTTCAAGATAGGTCTTGTTGGCTGGAGTTTCCAGTCGTTTCAGCGCTGTGATGAATTGTGAATTCATAATGACTCCTAATCATTAAAATATTTGCTTTAAGTTTATACGTCAAAATTATATTTTACTCCCTAAAACGTATAAACTGTAAATGAATATTACGAGGGACTGATTCATGAATTCTATCATCAAAGACTCGCAGATGTTTTTGGCCTATAAGATTGCGTTGCAGAATAGTTTCAATAATGTCAAGGTGTCTACACAGCATAAAAATGCTAACAATATCGTGTACGGCGACATTAACCTGAATGGCGACGTCAATTCTGGCGGAAAGCTGGTTATTGTGCGTGCAAACGACAATACCGACGCAGTCCCCAAAATTGTGTTTGACGACGGCACACCCAGTATCGATCTTGCGCTCAGTCCATCGAACAAGCGTATGCTTAGCGATCAGACAATAGAAGCTCTGTCAGAGAAATATAATCCAGTTAGCATTCCGGGAACACTGACTATCGGTGCTATAGCTAAAAAGATTGTTGACGCAACTACAGCTATCCTATCAATTGATGCGAGCATGCGTTCTTTAGGTGACGATGATCTTGAGGAAGATGGTGACGCTGAAAGCGGCGACCATGAATTGATTCCGGAGAATTACTGGAATATCTATGGATGTGTCCCGCCTGATGCAAAGAATACAACATTTTATGTAACCAACCGTGAAACCGGCGAACAGATTGATTTAAGTCATTTCGGAAAGCATACGCCGGGCTATGAATGGCTGACCGAGACTGTTGACGCTACTACTGAAGCTAATTTCGATATCAGTGCGGCGTACCAGACCGAACATTCGCATAATGTCGAGTTCGTAAAATTGTATCGTTGTGTAATGACGAGCAACAATGAACTGCATATATATCGTTACATTACCAGAACAAGAAGTTATTTGCCGGACGGAACCATGGTTTATGACCCGCAAAAGCTTGCCAGTTCGGGGGACGTTGTCGTGAAGCATCTTACGTCATTAAGTGCAGCGTCATTATTCCAAGAATTGTTTGGTAAGTCTGAGTTTGATAAAAATGGCGATTATGTCGAAACAAAGGGTGTTCTGTCTAATATCATGCACAATGCCGTTGACACGCCATACGCCGCCCCTAGCTACACCAATGATACACATGTCATAATGATCCATGATGTAAACCCCAAGGAGCTTCCTCGACAGTTGCGCCATAATAAATATGAAAGTATCGAAACGCAAGTAAATAATTTGGTGGCATCGATGTATTCAGGCGCAAAGGTGACGTTCGAGGTATCCGACCGTGTTATGCTTGGCAAGGCGCAGGCCATGATACAGAATCCAGATAATCCTAAGGCACGCATGACCATGGGTAATACTACATTAAACATGTATTGCAATGGTACATTGATTGCCAAGCTTGGAATGTATGCCAATAAGCAGTTGTCTACGGATGATTACCTGATCATCACAGACAAATCTACCGCCTGCGCAGCGTCAGTGATTCGTTCTATTAGTTATAGTAATGGTGTGTCGTTTTCCATCCCGCATTTTAACATGTCCTACAAGAATGCGATTGGATTACTTGCATCGACTGCAGTATGCTATATGGCTTATTATGACCTGAAACGTTATTTCCAGAAAGCCAACAAGCATGAATTCGCTTACGTTGAACCTAAATTTGATTCTACTGTGTATCAATGTGCGGTCACACTAACAATAAAATCCAATTTCAGCTCCGCCACTCCGCTGAACTTCCGTGCGTTGGCAGAATCTGGTAATGGCCTTAGCATAGTCAGAGTATCGGACACCGGATCTCATATAAATGACTTTGACCCGGTTAGTACAAAACAATACAATGATGATGACTCGGCTATAGCACGAAACATCATTGACATCATTGATGACCCGCAGGATGATAATGACAAAATATTCTCTAACATGATTCACAAACGCTGCAATGAATATGAACGTTTTACAACGGGCGAGCATCGTGAAATCGACAGGAAGGGTAATCGTGAATCTGGTGATACTACTACTGATATTGCCATTGATGAAAAGATGTCGCACTTTGAACTCGGTCAGGAAACTGAACTGCTTGCATTACTAAAGACTGTGGTAAATGCGTTCGCAAACACCTTTAATAAGTTTGAAAAGGTCATTGTACCGGGCGAAATCCTCACAACCAGACGCTGGGAAGATGAAGATGTCACTACTGGGCAAGACAGTCACTGGAAATATGCCGGTTATTCTGTCAAACTGAATAATGGTAGTGGCGGTGATTTGATTGCATGCTATGATCACAATGGGGAACCTAAGGTATATTGCCAGTTTGGTGGACACCGAGACAATGTGGTTACATTGGGCGAAAAGGATCAGGCCGGAAATTTTGTACTAGATCCGACATTCGTTGAGTGGTATATGCGTGCGCAACATATCCACAATTTTAAGCATCGTATTGCCAACACCGAACCTGAATATAACATGGATGACTACGAAAATTCATGGTTCAATACGCTACACGGTTCCCGTGAATCTGAACAGTCGACCGATGATGAGCATCTAGATTCATCCAGTATACCGGGACTTGATTAGTCTTGACAAATATGCCTCTGTGTTCTATATTTAGACCCAGAGGTATTTTTATGTCTAAAGCTAGTGAAATGTATTCTATTGCGGTTGCAGCACGTTCGAAGTCAAGTGCGCAAGCCAAGTATGAAAATATGCTTGAACGTCTTCAGGAAGGCGCCAAAGCAGGTCGTACCGAAGCCAATATCCCAATCATGAAGAAAATCATGTTTGAAACCATGGCGTCACAACTCAAAGCAAATGGTGCTGAATTGCCGGATACCTATGCGGATGATGAATATGACGCACAGTACAAGATTCTTGATATGTTTAGGGCCGACGGGTTTGATGTGAATGTCGAAAAGAAGACCAATCTGATCCTGCTTGGCAATGAAAACAATGATTCTGACCCCTACACTGAAGCGAATGCCACCGTGTCGTGGGATGGAAAGACAGAATAACGGCAGTTTACCTCTGCAAATGAAAACGGCGAGTTCCATCTGGGACTCGCCGATTTTAATTGTACCGAGCTTGGTTAGAAGGTATAATTCTTTATGACGCTGTTTCCAGCACCCTTGACACCATTATAAGCCTGTTTTAGATAGCCCTTAATACCGCCGCCTTCTTTCTTATCTTGATCTTTATCCTTGTCATCGTCGCCGCCCATAGTGAAGTCATCTTCTCCCGGATCGTCGCCGTCCTGACCATTCTGGCCATTCTGGCCAAAGCCAAGTTCTTTTTGACGGTATCGGATTGCATTATTCATATCTTTAAGAACGAATCGTTCAATCTGATGTTCAGTATTTTCATCAAGCTTGCCATCATAGGGCTTTGTGACGGCCTCCTTGTATTTTTCAACAAGTTCATTGAGTTGTTCTTCATTGACGTCGCCGTTACTTTCGTCAATGCAGTCCTCAGCTTCATTGCGGGCAACTGCACTGTAGTTTCGCTTATAATCGTTGATCATTGAGCGCAGCATGTCATTTTGATCCATGTCCTTAGCGGGTTCTTTGGCCGGTTCGGGTTCTTTGGTATCCTTACCCGGTTCAGATGCTTCAGGTGGATTAGTGGCTGTATTCAGCTTATATTCATCCGCATGCTTCTGGAGGTCCTGCTTTAGCTGTTCGGCATATTCAGGCTTTTTAAATTTATTGTCCTTGGCATAGCCCTCGATTACCGGGAAGAACTTATTTTTCAGCACGTCGTTTTTTGCTGTGTTTGCTTCCTCGTCGGTCTTATATTCTTTTTTACCCAAGTATTCAAGATGCTTATCCAGTCCGGCAATCCATTGGTCACGAAGCTTCTCGTAATCTTCGTCCACATCGTGTTCAGGTGGTTCCGGAGTATCGTCCGCATCTGGCTTCGTATCATCGCCGGACCCATCGCTGGACTCATCAGGGACATCCTCATTCTTGGCATCGCCCATGTCATATTTATCAGCATATTCTTCAAGTTTTTTCTTGATGTCGTCACCCTGTTCCTCGGTGAGTTTGCTGCGTTTGTTCTGTACATTTTTATCGACTGCAGCCTTTTGCTTGTCTACAGCTTCCTGTTTCTTCTGGGCAATCTCCTGCTCAGTCATGTCAGGGTTGGACTGGCGTTCGTCCTTGATTGCAGCAAGATCCTTATCCAATTCGCTGATATAATTGGCACCAATGCGATCAGCATACTGATTCTGCTTATCCTGTTCCTTCTGGCGTTCCATTTCTTCACGTTCTGCAGCAGTCGGGACAGTTTCATCTGGATTGTTCTGAAGAGTATTTTTTGTATAATCCAGCATGCCATTAAGAACTTTCTGAAATACACTGCGGGCCGAATCGATATTTTTCGATGTAATATGTGTGGCTTCTTCAAGTTCTGTTTTTTTTAGTTTTTGCTTGGCATTATAAGCAAGATACTTTACGTTCAGGGTGATTTTATTGTCATCGATCGAAATCGCTTTTTTAGCCGATGAGTCCATCACGATATAGTAATCTTCCCCGCCGATATTTACAGTGATTTCGTGTGCATCCGCATTCTGTCCAAAAATCTGGCGGAATAATGCGCCACGATTTCCAGACTGCGTATTGGTTGTATCAAATGCAGCTTCAATGGCCGACATTATCGCCTGATTTGTTTCAGTATTCTTCTTTTTACTTGTCTGTGTGTCGGCCTCAAACATCGCATTGTACATATGCTGGTTGGGGTTCGACTCATTTTTTGACTCGAATATCATATCGAACTTGTCGAGCAGATCATAGGACATATCAATAATCATAAAATCACCTTCATTGAGTACCTATAGTTTATAACAAAAGCCCCGTAATCGGGGCTCATTGTTAACAGGTTTCTTCTACCATCGCAAGCGCATGTTTGATTCTTCTTCTACGATAGCAAACGCATGCTTGATCGCATCGTCCATGTCCATGTATGAATATGTACCCAAACGTCCGACGAACTTTACACTTTTACGCATTATCTCGGATGAATTGTGCAGTTCGACATATCTTCGATACAGCTCATTATTCGCACTGTTGTTGATCGGGTAATATGGCTCTGCCCCGGGTTTCCATGGTGCCGGGTATTCCGTACTCACGATTGTCGTTGGTGTCTTTACCGATGGGTTGAACCATTTATGCTCGATTGTGCGTGTATATTTCTGAGAATGTGTAGTATAGTTGAATACTGCATTGCCTTGCTTGTTTTCAGTCTTGTATTCTCGGTCGGTAAATTTTACAGTTCGATAGTCCAAATGACCATATTCATAATCATAAAATTCATCGATGCATCCTGAATAAAAAGTCCTGTGCCGCACTGTTGTCATGCATTTAGCTTGTTCGCCGCCTACGCCGGTTTCCACCCTGATGAGTGGGTGGGTAAGCATATTCTGGATAATAGCAGTATATCCGTCGTCAGGGATCACCTGATAGGTGTCATTAAAATAATTGTTATCGTAGGACATGCGTAGAGGCAGACGCTTGATAATATCCGGCGGAAGATCGGTGCATTTGCACCCCCATTGCTTTTCAGTATAGTCACGTATCAGCAAAGAATATATTGTACGGCCGACCATTGATATTGCCTGCTCTTCCAGATTGCGTGGGTTCTTTACATGGGCGATCTTGCGTTCGGCATTTAAAATGCGTGTGGCGTCCGCCGGCGTCACGCAGTTAGGGAATATCTGTGCGAACGTATTCATGTTGAACGGCATATTGACGGCCTTTGGTAGGCCATCTTCTCCCTTAGTGATAGCGATCGGGCTGTTGATAAACGGATGGAACTTGCCGAAGGATGTGATAAAGTTGTATACCTCCTCGTCGCTGGTATGGAATATGTGGGCGCCGTATTTATGCACATGTATACCGTTAACCTGTTCAGTATAGCAATTCCCGGCGACATGCTGCCTACGGTCACAGACGAGGACGCTGTATCCTTGGTTGGCAAGAAGGTTGGCGATTGTGGCACATGTAATGCCTGCGCCGACACAAAGGTAATCAACTGTTAAAGGTTCTGTTATCATATTAAACTCCTACAGAAAATATAGTTATAAACACTTGTAGATACAAGGAGGTATAGTATGACACCCGAAAAAATTGCAGACCGTGAATATTCATTTGCCCTGAAGCTGATCGACTCTGCTGCGACCCAGTTTACTGCAGGCGAAAAAATAAATATAGGTGGCGATGTTTTCATCACTCCACTAACAGCACCGCATGATTCGTATTATTACAAGGCAAAAACCAAAAAGACTCAGATCTGCCTGCACTTTACTGCAGGGGTTCTTCCGGGTGACATTTCGGCGTTGAGTAAACCGAATAACCATGTGTCAGTACCATTTGTCGTTGCTCGTGACGGCAATATCTATCAGCTGTTCGACCCCGATTACTGGTCATACCACTTGGGCTCGGCAGCTATCGGCGGAAACGGAGTTATGTCCAAAATGTCGATCGGCATAGAAATTTCTAATTACGGTCCTATGAAACTGCAGGGGGACAAGTTCATCGACGCATACGGAAGCACATATACGTCTGACCCGTCGTTCATCGAGAATGTGTCGTACAGAGGATATGACTATTATGCTAAGATGACTGACTGCCAGATCGACTCGGTATGCTATCTGATCAAGTATCTATGCGATAAATTTGACATCCCCGACATATTTAAGGAAGATATCGGCAATGTATTCGGTTCTCCGTCTGATGCAAAGTTGTTTACCGGAATCATGTGCCACAGCGACGTTCGTGCTGACAAGTTTGATTGGCCGCCTGAGATTGCTTTGCAGGTAAAGAACCGTTATGACGAATTGTTCCACAAAGTGATTTCGGTTGAATGTCCGCCCGAACCCGAACCCGAACCTGAACCGGAATTACCGGTCGCCGCCGATCACGGTGCAGACGATAAGCCACTATCTGAATTGCATGAATTTACAGTTGGAGAGAATGCAGCCGGCGATCCAGTTGTTGTTGACAAAACTGCGGAGTCTGAACCCAGCGCAGTCAAAAAATCTGTGCTTCAGAAGATCCTTGATATACTTTTGGGGTTGTTTAAATCACGTCAGAAATAATGGAATGATAATCAAAACAGGCTCACGTATTGACGACGTGAGCTTTTTTTGTTATATTGGTGGTGAGGATTAATGATGACTAATGATTACGCTTAACGGAAAGCCCACGGCTTTAGCCGTGGGATGATGAAACAGGTTGCCAACTAGGAAAAGTTTTTGCAGATTGTTATAAACTTATTTATGATAAGAGTTCTTGGCAGTCCTCCTATCAAGGTTAGATTTTAGAATGTCCTCGGAACGCTGACTGCCAATTTTAAGTGTTTCGGGGACATTTTGCTTATCTATGGTTGAATTGAAGACATACAAGTACAAGCTGTATAATCGAGATGCGTTGAAGTATCTCGACGGAATACTTGTTATTGCTGGTCGGATATACAACCACTGTATAGCTTTGCATCGTAGGTACTACGGCATCTACCATAAGATGCTGAACAAGTATCAGTTGCAGAAGCACTTAACCAAATTGAAACGACAGTATCCAGAGTGGAATGAGGTTCCTTCGCAAGCCGTACAAGATATAACGGATAGAATAGACCGAGCATATAGGTTGTTCTTCTCCAATCTAAAGGCTGGGAAGAAGACTAATCCACCGCACTTCCAGAAGACGGCTAAATATCATTCGTTCACGACGAAGCAAGCTGGATATAAGTTCCATGGTTTAAATCGTGTTAAGATAGGCAAGAAAGACTTCCCCTACTGGAACAGCAGGGATTTCGAAGGCAATGTCAAGACCTTGACCGTCAAACGCAAGAGCAACGGATTCTACATATACGTCGTCGTAGAGCAAGAATGTACACAGACAGAGTGGATTAAATCGGGTGAAATCGTTGGTTTTGATTTCAGTCTGCATAACTTTCTCGTAAGTTCTAACGGCGATGATTGCAGTATGCCAAAGCTACTGCGGAAGAACCTCAATTCTTTAAGGAACTTATCGGAGAAATACCGTAGGTCTAAAGGAAAACGAGGTTCGCTGCGTACATTGCAGAAGCTATATGAGAAGGTGGCTAATCAGCGTTTGGACATGCACTGGAAGCTGGCACGGCAAATGTGCCGTGACTACGATGTGATGGTGTTCGAGACGCTAGACTTAGCTAATATGTCCAAGAAATACAAGAAATCGATGTATGACTTCGGGTTCAACACTTTCTTGGTCATAATTGAGTATGTGGCACATAAGACTGGAAAGACAGTTATGTATGCCGATAAATACTTTCCATCGTCACAGCTATGTAGTGAATGTGGCTATCAGAACCATCTATTGAAGGATGTGTCTATCCGTGAATGGACTTGCCCAGTATGCGGATGTCATCACGATAGAGACCTGAATGCCGCTCGAAACTTATGTAAGGTAGGGGCATCTACCTTTGGGACATGTTGCTCGTATGTAGCAGCTCCCTGAATCCCACGACTTTAGTCGTGGGAGTATGTCAAAAGCTCAGGTCTAATGAACAATGGTTGTCCAAGGGTGAACCGTGGCACGGAACGTGCGTGAAAAGCTGGATGACAGACAGTTCATTGTGTAGTAGTTTAAAATATGGTCTGATCCGGGACGGATCATGCCATGCAAACCAACCTTTGATCACAGGATGTAAATATGATTAAAAATAAATTTGAATACATTGTCACGCTGGTTATTTTGACCATCATATGTTTGTTTTTCAAGAATAACAACGACGACGAATAGGGAATTACTATGAAAGTAGCGAAATGGATTCAGTACACCATGGACCTTGTTGACGATCCACGTACAGATACCAACGACGTATGGGATGCGGTCGTCCACGATATCATTAAGCACCAATATTGCTTCGATGCCCAGTATCATCAATATGGCAGTAACGGGGTCCCCGTCATTGAATTTGACGACGGAACTCAGCTGCCGAGTTTGTATACTCAGCGTGTGTGTGGGGCAGATTGATGGCTGAAGCATGGAATAAGATGACCAACCAAAACTATTCCTATATGGATTTTTATTGGGGTCTCCCCGCCGGCGTTGGCGCTAAATTCCCCACTAATAAACTATAGTTATACCAATCAGTTAATTATGAGGTGAACCGATGCCAACTGCCAAGGAAACAAAACGGCAACGAGCTGAACGCATAAAGGCGTCATGCAACGGCGCCACCCTACATACCCGGGTTGTTCAGTCGAATAAAAAATATTCACGAAAAATCAAGCACGTCAACAAGTCCATCGCCGAAGCGATGGATTTTTCAGTTGAACAGGTATCCAAAATGCACATCGCTATGTCTAGCTATATAGAATGCGTCATTTCTGGATATCTTCGATCCATAGGAAACTCTGTCGTTGCGTAAATACACATTACGTGCGTCGTCCGATAAGATTGCCAAGTGATTTGTTAATGGTGCATTGAACATGACGAACATTGTTTTGGTCAGTTGTTTACTAGGATCCTTGTCGTCGATCCAGAAATGCCGCTTGCGTGGCAAAAGCTGGATATCCGGGTACGGGAACTCGAACTTGGTCCACACCTCTTTTACCTCGACCTCGACATTGGCAATATGCTTTCCGTTATGATTAAATACTTGAAAGTCTTCGATATACGGATCAGACGGTTCAACTAATTTAGGCCAAGTCCCATCTTTTAGTCTGAATTTTTCGCATTGGTAGAATAAACGTATAAATGCCTGCTTAGCTGCTGCGTCAGTACGGTTAAATGCTGCCGAATCAAACATATCACCTCCATTTGGAAAAGTTTAATAATACAAAGATTTTGATTTCATTCCAAATTTTGCTATATATCATCCCATGAGCTACTGTATTTATCCATTGACAACGCTTAACGTTACCCCGCACATTGTGGTGCCATGTAACGCCGGCGAAATGATCCACGAAGAACGTGCTAAATGCCTCCAAAAGCCTAATCAGGTGAGTTGGGGTAATTTTAATTGGGATTTGTATCGACGCAAGATTGCCAACGATGATTACTCTGGATGCGTCAAGTGCGATAAGTTTAATCATCAGGACTTGTTTTTCTATGATGATGCTCGCCTGAAGGCTGAATATCCTGAATTTGCTGATGATGTAATAGCGTATAGAAATGGCGACTATTCTAAATTAGATGTCCCGCCGATCTTAATTGTGTCTTTCGACCCCAGTTGCAACTTGACATGTCCGATTTGCCGTTCTAGTAAGATCGATATTGGCCACGAAAATATTCTGGACGTTAATGCAATGGTCGAGACAATGAATACCGTTCAGGCGTATATTCCGCACGCAAAGCGGGTCATTGTATCAGGCGACGGCGAAGCATGCCATTCACCATGGTATAGGCGCATATTGCAGTATTTTGATGGACCGGCTAAAATCACATTGATGTCTAATTGCACGTTGATGAATGATGCTTTCTGGAATTCATTGCCGCAGCATGTGATGAATGCAATAGACTCCATCCACATTTCTTTCAACGGAACTACAAAGGATGTTTACGAGAAGACAATGCGAGGAGCCAAATTTGAAACATTCCTAGAAAATATGGAGCTGATCGACGTGCTGAAGGCTAAATATGGGTTTACCACGAAGGCGGTTTACACAATTTCGCAGGATAATCTTGGGGACTACAGCAATGTCCCTAAATTTGCGCATGACAAACACTTTGACAAATTACACATTGGTATTGCGCATAACATATCCAGAGTAGTCGATAATAATATCATATCCGGCGAGCGGATCATCTATAGTCATGTGTTATACGATAACCTAAATAATAAATTAAAAATGCTGCATGATGAATTTAATGCGAGGTAATATGACTGCACTAAACAAGAAGAATAAGGCAGATGGGCATAGACTAACACATCGTACCCGGAGAAATTGCTGGGGAACCCAGACAAATGAGCATTGTAAGCGTGGAGCATATTATGACCAAGGCATGCGTCAACGCTTGAAGCATGAAAGTAATGCTGCCATTGATGTAATGAATGATGTCACTTTTGATGAAAGACAGGAGTTGTCATTAAAAATGGAAGACGATTATATACTGGATGTATTTGATACTTCTGATTATGACAAGATGAGTATTTAACGGTCGCCAGCAGCAACCGCTATACATACGTTCTAGTCCTTCCAATTTTTAGTTTGAAGATCAGTATATCCGTCAATATCATCCCAATAGATACGCATTTTGTACTCAAGACCTTGATTTTCAAGTTTACCAAGCTTTTTCATCAAGACTGATAAATCATCACGTTCAAATTCAACAATGATTTTACCCCAGTCCGCAGTGTACTTAAATCCAAGTTCAAGAATACCATCCCAAAGGATTCCACCCGGTAGATATATGTGAGCTTTAATCATATGTTCTAGGCCTTCTTAGTAGAATGTATGTTAAATTTAAGTCCAGCGGTGTTTGTCTTTAGACCTATACTAATGTCAAGCAAGTCTTCATAAAAATCAGCAGTCATAATGGCTTTTTCAATATATGCCTTTTCAAGATCAGTAAAAACTGTATCTGTTCCAAGCTTTTCAATAATAGTTTTAATGTGTTGATTCATAAGTTCTAGTCCTCGTCTTGCATTTCATTAGCGATTTCTACATCAGCATTAGCTAAACGGATTTGTTGTTCTAACCTGTGCATTTCATAATTAAGATCGTTAAAAATTTTTTTACGATAATTAATAGTGAATTGTTTAAACGCTTTAAAATCAGCAAAATATCGTTCAGAATAAACAGAATCATTTTTTAGTCCACAACCTATCCAGTCATCATCATTATCATAAAAATCTAAAAATGGATCATGTTTTTCTATAGATCCAATAGTTTTCTTAATAGGCTTATACCATTCTTTAGGATTTCTTATATAAAGTGTATCGCCGACTTTCAAGTCTTTAAATTTCATAGCTTTAAATTTCATAGTTTTAGTTCGCATCTTGCAATTGTTACACTATTTTGCATTAAATGTACAATAATCTCTAAATGCTGAAATGGAATCCTCAATAGCATTGTTCAATTTCTTTGTATTAACGACCAAACAATAATTTGTCCAATCATTCTTACAGGCAATTTCTGGAT
Organism: Fibrobacter sp.; assembly: GCA_024399065.1. NCBI lineage: Bacteria > Pseudomonadati > Fibrobacterota > Fibrobacteria > Fibrobacterales > Fibrobacteraceae > Fibrobacter > Fibrobacter sp. The sequence continues at coordinate 64,539 of JAKSIB010000015.1, forward strand.
TGTATTTTTCTCTTGCTATCTTAGCATTCTTGATTGCTTCATCATATCTTTTGGCTGTCCATTCGTCAAAAGGTGGCAGTACAAAAGCATAAATTAGAGATACCACAACCAACAATACAAAGGTAATAATGGATGTTTTCATATTATTGCCGCTTGTAGTTATTGAAGCCATAAAAATAATTGACAACGAAAGAATTAATAAAACAAAAGATACAATAGTGTACATGATCATAAGTTCTACTCCTTGTCTACCATAAGTCCAGCCGTTGCTAAATCATCCACTGCACTGCCAAGCGCTTTAGCAACTGTTTGCATTTCATTTTGAAGATGTTTAATATTCTTCATATGGTAATTTTCCCAGTATTTCTTGAACGTATCAAAATCAGCAAATATACCACTTCCGAAACCTTGCGAACGTTTTGCTATGGCCTCGCCGATAAGCTCGCCGTCAGCCGTATAGAACCGTAGCCATATTCCATCTGGCACAATGTTGCCAATAGTTTTCTTAATGGGCTTCTCCCACTGCTTTGGATTTTTTACAAAGATAGTGTCGCCCACTTTCAAGTCTTTAAATATCATAGTATTATTTTCTCGCAAACATTGTTTTGGTACAAATATACATTATTAAAACTAGGAAAATTATCTTCCTAAATCTTATGATTCATTTTCAGCAAGCCAAGTTTCGTCATCTTCATATACTCTATTAAATACTACTTTACTTGAAAAATTTCTAGATAAGCCAAAAGGTACGTGTTCAATAATTATCCTATCGCCATCTTCTTTGTAAATGTGTTTACTAGATTCTTTAGCGTCTTTAAGTGTTTTAAAAAATCCAAATGTAATAGTTTTATCTTCCAATGCACCATAATGAATGCTTTTTAATTGAAAAACTCCATCAAGTTTCATAAGTTCTAGTCCCATTGTGCCGTATGTCGGAATTTATTATCGTATTTTGTCATTATTTAAATGTTCTTTTTGATAATTTCGGCCAAATCTTGTACAATCTTTTCTACGTCATAATACTGACCTAATCCATATCCAAGCATATCAACAGTGCCCTGATAACGAGGTTGTAATTTGCCATTGCTAATAATCATATCCTGATAATATCGAATACGAATTTTACGTACATCATCATTTACAAGATATACGGTAGAATGCGAATCAGCTTCCTCCAAAGACCAATCGCTTGAAAGAGTTTCCATATAGTCGTTGATATCAGTGAAAAATGACATAAGTCCCAATCCGTTAAAAAATATCCTACTGTACTAAATCCACCCGGCCCTAATCATATCATCAGCAGGCTTTATTTCTTAGATTCTCCGTCAAATATATCCGTTGCAGTTAAAGCTACGAGGCCAAGTAATGTCTCAATAATTATTAATGGGATCGAACACTCCATAATCCACATAGCTTCACTAGCCATTAAGCCAAACAATGCGAAATATACCCAAGCTTTACTTGAAATATCCATACATTTCCTCATATTCATATTGGTAAATATAGTAAACTTGTTTGTCAGGGTCAATCATATCAGGGACTTTCACGTTTAGACAAATATTGATATTTTTGCATGTGGTATTGACAAACTGAGCGTGTTATAGTATATTTGATGTCATGATGCAATATTCTGATGAAGATATCAAACGTGCTATTGAGGCCAACAAGGACGACCTTCTCGCCAAGCTGCTTGAAGAAAACCAGCGGATTGTCGATGAAAATACACATCTGCGTAAAGAACTGTGTGACACCAGACGGCATTCTGACTATGAGCCGATCAATGTATTGTCCATGGACGAGCCGAGTGGGTTTGATGGCAAACCAACGGAAATGTATGTATGGAACGTCCCCGATTACCCGCACGTCAAAACGGTAGTTGCGTTATACAACAATAAATGGGTTGCTGTAGACCCGGATATGACTGCATCCGTGTGGAATCATGCTGCATATCTTCCGTTAAAACGTTGTACTACTGAATCTGATTGTACGCCCGATCCCGAGAAACAGGTACTAACCACGAATGCGATCGCATTGAAAATTCTTGATGTGTTACGGGATATTATTGATGGCGATGTCGATTACTGGTTCCATCCGGAGAGCCCAGACCAGTTTCAAGAAGAACTTGATACTGTAAAACTAGGCGCCGTACAATCACGAGATTCCATTGGGCTTGATTCATTGGATTTGATAGATTTCAGGATACATTTGGAAGACGCATTTGGTATAGACTGGTCCGATGATGCATTGGATAAGTTCATCGCAGAAAAAACTACTGTGTCGGACATTTCAAACGCATGCGTATCAGATGTTGTTAAATTTTTGGCATCAACATTGCAATAATCAGGAGGTCAAACCATGCCTACACCTTATTTGAACATTAAGACGTTCGTCCATAAAATCGATGAATACAATACCATTGACGGCGACAAGGAAATCAATAGTTTCTTTGCTCATGTGTATGTAAAATCGATTGAGCGTCAGGTATACAATGACATGCTCATTACCACGGTGATGTATCGGGAATCCAGCAACTATTAGTATGATCCAACCAATCATATTTAGTGTTAATGATTTGCGCCAACTTGTCGTAGAACTCCTTGGTGATCGGTTTCAGGCATATGTTTACCATATCGAGACACCCGCAGAAGAGTCGGATGAACCTCGTGTCGAATCGCCATATATGGAAAATACGATAGTCGCCAAATTTAAAAACGGATATACGTTTACAATTCAGGTTGATCTACGGTCAGAACCGGTCTTGATGTCAAAATCAACATTCAAGTATACCGTGCTCATTCGTCTACTTGGCGATCCACGCCAAGACATATACGATCTGGGGTGGATGTCTGCAAGCACGGAAATGGCATGCCACTTGAAACGGTTGGGTGCATCTTTTCAACGCATTTCTGAATGTTCTGTGACCGCCACCGGTGCAGAGGAAATGGTACTCGGGTGGGGTAAAATCGTATCGTACATAACAAAGTGGACGCAAGATGTAATTGATGAGCTTGATACCACGCCGGACCCGATGGAATTGCTGAAGCTGACATTAAATTCCATTGTCGAAAAGGCTAAGTACGCTCGGTCTACACAAATGCAGAACCTGACACGCCGCCAAAATGCTACCGGGAAAATTTCGGAAATTCAATCTTTATACAATGGATATTCAGCTATTTATGATGCAATAGGTTCTGCATTTCATTTTGGAAAGTCAGACTACACGGTTGCAGATGTGCTCTACGCTATTGAATTTGATCCTATGCAATATATTGATTTTAAAATAAATTCCACATATTATGTGCTGGCTAATATGTCCATAGTGGTTATGACCACCGTGGCTAAACTTGCTGATATTGTATCAGCGCAAATCCGGGAATTTGCATCAAACCGAATATATGGGTAACTTAATGGAGGTTTGCTATGGTTGAAACAGACGCTGTTGGTGATTGGGTTATCGCCATTGAAAGTGAGACGTTTGGGGATATCTTTTTTGTCAATAACGACGGGTCGTTGCAATTATCGTTATCGTCATCAACCCGCATATGGGATACCGAACAGGAAGCGAAGGATTATGCAGTAGCACATTTTTCCGATCGAATTTGGTCTGTAATTCCGACAAAAATGCAGTGCGAGATCTATAATTCATATTGACGCCTGATTGTTTTTTTACTATGTTTCGTAACATGGGTGAATTGCAAGAGTTACCAGCGGATGCCCGTCAAACTGTGATGTCATTGCTTGAACAGGGCAATACTGCGTCGACTGACGCCGTTGATGAGTGCAATCGGCAAATAGTTGGTGCAGGGTTTATTTTGCATTTTGCACAATCTAAACTGGCGTGCTCTACGATAGACTATTGGTTGGATATGTCAATTAGAGACACCGGCATAATCGACCATGATACAATTATAGTGATGGAAATGGTCCTTTGTCGTTATGTGTCTAGGAACATCGCAGAATCTTTGGTCGATAAATGGGCCAGCAGGAGAAAATATGGATATAGATGACATAGAGGAAATTGCTGCCATAGGTGGTGGTATATTAGTTGTTCTGTTGCTCGTGATAATACTTGTTGACGACTTGTCCCAGAAGCCTACAATGATTACATGGGGAACCAATGAGTCGTGCATTGGCACCTTACATAAATATGACCACCCGGTGATCAAATGTACCGATGGCCGTGTAATTACTAATCCAACAAACGTGGAGTTAAAATGAATAATGAATTCTTACTAAAGTATGACCGCACAATTGCGTTTAAGCCGCATCGCATCAATTTCATCGAGGGCTACCCGAATGAGGGTAAAACCAATGTCCTTTTGGATGAAGTTATCGAATTCCTTGGTGTAAGCAAGTTGACAAAGTGTTTCTTCATTTCTTGCGAAATGACGGCGCATAATGTATTCAAGCGTCACCCCGAATTGGCTAGTCTGAATAATAATTTTATCTGCTCGTTCATGTCCAGCTTTAGCTACGATGATGTTAAAGCGGTTGTCTCACAATATGTGTCAGATGGTCTGACCCATTCGGTGATTTTGTGTTTTGACGGATATGCAAAATCCGCTGAATTTTTCAATACCATGAATGATCTGCTCATGGCTTTTGATAACATGACAATCATTGCCACCATACAGCGTCCGGCAAATGGTGATAGTTTGATTGATGGCCCGTGTCAGGTCCCCTATACATTCGGAACATTGCTGAAACTGGGTGAGCGTGACTCCGCTAAGGTTACGCCAGTGAAATCTTCTGGCGGCATCAGCAATTCCACTGAAACAATAGTGAATGCTGTATTTGATCAGATCAAACGTGCTAGTGAAGGAAGCCCGGCTGTAGAACCTGCTGCAATTGGGTCTCCTGCCGAACGTATTCGTAAAATTGACTCGGAAATTGCCAGACTTGTCGCTGAACGTAACACATATCGTGTAAACGCCGCTGACTATTTGGCATCCCTTGTCGGCAAGTTCGTCAAGTTTGCAGACTCGGATTCGACATTCTATGTAAACAATTTCACCAAGAACAAGGCAATCGAAGGCGCATTTGTGGTCGACTGCACGGAAGTCAAACCGGGAGAACAACACATATATGCAATCTCAGACGCAACTGCATTGACTATTTCCGAGGTTAAACTGTAATGGATAAGCGTGTATGTCCTCTTCAAGGTGAACCGGGCCTTATCAGAGCTGCTATTGCAAATTTTATCGACGAAAACGCCGATTATGGTTCGTATATCATTACCTTCCTGATCCTTGCTGCAGTCATGTGTTTTTGCATAGGTTCATGCTCGGCAATTGAAATCTATGAGACGCACACTCATTATTCATTCTGTATGCAACACCCAACCGCTGCGGCATGCACGACTTTCCCAGATTTTGGGCCGAAGCATTAGAAATAATAAAAATGCAAACCCACTTGACACTGAGTGGGTTTTTTGCTATATTGATTGACATGGAACATATTAAAGAAATAGCGCAAGTCATCCACCATCCTGCCGTCGATGCATGGGATGAAACGGTATATACCCATAAGTTTGTTGCTGACGATGGCCGGGTATTCAATAGCAAAACCGACTGTATTAATCACGAAGCTGCCGTACGGCGTAAACAGGAACAGATCGAAGTAGAAACCATTCTCCGTGAAAAACTGATTTGCCAATACACTGTCTCGATATTAGAGCAAAATCTTGACATATATAGGCTGACGGCTGACGAGTTGAAGAAAATATGCAATTATCACAACCGAGTTGGCCGTACTGTAGCGTCATTTACTGAATACGACCCGGATAACACCTATGTGATGTATAAGTCTGTTGAGGATGACGGCTATATCGATTTCATCGAATTTCATTCGTATGCCACGTTCAAGCAAACAATCACGAATGCATTCAACACCGTTGATTCGCTATTGGCCGCATCAGCTAAATAGAGGTATTACCATGACTGATATTCAAATTTTTTCGACTGACTCGGAAGAAGTCGTAGCGAACAAGAAGCATATAGCGAAGGTTATCGAATTGATGACGTTCTTTGCCGATGTGATCAAAGAACGTGCCTATGTGCATGACCAGTCAAAACTTGTGTCCCCTGAAAAGGAAGGGTTTGATAAGGCCGGGAGTACGTCACGATTGACTTACGGTACTGACGAATATGCAAAGAGTCTGGAAGCGTTAAAGCAGACTCTGGACCACCATTACGCTTTGAATGCCCATCATCCGCAACATTACCCTAATGGCGTCAATGACATGAACCTGTTCGATGTGGTTGAAATGCTGCTTGATTGGCGTGCATCTACAATGCGTTATGCAAACGGCAATATTTATGAATCGCTCGAAATCAACAAGGAACGATTTGGGATTTCTGACCAGCTGATTGCGATCATGCGCAATACCATGAAGGTGTTTGACATGTCGGAAGCTTTGACGGATGCACATGAATGGACTCCGGCCAGTATCTTCCCGAGCAAGCCCGGGCATTATATCGGTAAATCCATATATGACGATTCAATTATTGAGTTCTGCCTTGACCAATCACAAATTGATTCAATGTCATACCCTGTAGGTGTAATATCTCACTGGAAAGAACATTAAGTCGACTAGGTGACAAATGACACGCCGTGAAGTTGAAGACATGCTCAGCTTAGTTATAAACGGGCTGCCCCGATTCGGTACAACACTGGAACCTGAATTCGCTATTCATTGGCGAACTCAGGAAATCTTACTGTGTGGCCAAATCTGCTGGAAATACCATGTATTTGATGCCGAGGGGAATGAAACAGTCTGCGCATTTGACATGTCGGTTAATGATTACGACCATTTGAATAACTGTGATTCTATGGTTATTGTCTGGACTGATCCAGCAAGGACAGACACGCTGGACATTGGCTTACGTGATTCAGATAAGCTGAATATCGATATAATCAAGAATTGGCTACTAGCCGCAAAGAACATTGTCTTGTACGCTGCAGACAGGAATCTTGCCAATAAATACTGGGAAGACTATGCCAAGATGCATGAGTGGAATATGATTGCATTAAAGCATACTCGGTCGCTGTTCAAAAAGCTGATGGAATATGAAAGTGCCGCAATGGAGCCTGACATGAATATTCTGTCTGAATGCGAGCGTGATATAATCGTAGCTATGCATAATTTTAAACAAGAGTATTCAGACCATTTTGGAGTGAAATAATTGTTATGGATGAACAGATGAAACATATTCAGGACGACCTGAACCAGTTCTACAAGGATAATTTGATTACCTACACGGTAGACGGGATCGGTAATGAGGTATGGTCTTACGAAGGCATTACTATCGCCAGTCATGATGATTTCTTCGCTGACGACCCTACCAGCGTATTCTGCCATTGGTTTGTAGACAAGCGTAATCCGTATCTGCATATCGCCCCGGTAAAGAAACATGGCAAATTCTATTTTCTCCCACATAATAATTTCGGATCATGCCCGTGGGCCGATTTCAAAAATTATTATTCGGAGCCTGATCGGTTTAAACAAGCCCTGCTATCGGCAATTACGCTGCTTAAACCCCGTATCCAGATTCTCAAGGGGAAGATCACCATGGTCAAGAAAACCCGGTGGTCGAAGTTCACAACAGAACAATGCATGCAGCTCATAGAAAGCAGCATGCTTACTAGGGTATTTAGGAATATCCATGATTCATACTATATCAAACTGCTGAATGGCAAAGTATGTCCATGCCTCAGGCTTTCCGAAACGCATTACTGTATCCAAGATGGCGAAACTGTATACATAATCAAATATGGCGTCAGCCACTGCAATAAAGAGTATTACGCATGGAAAGACCATTTGACATACTCCCACGACTAAAGTCGTGGGATTCTCCCCGTGGCACCTAGATGGTGCCGCATAGGGGAAAGGTGGATGCCCCCACCTTGCACAAGTTTCGTGCCGCATTCGTATCCCTGTCGTGTTCAGCTCCGCAACATGGACAAGTCCAATGCCTGATACCGACATCCTTCAGCAACGGATTCTGGTATCCGCACTCGGAACATAGTTGTGATGACGGATAGTATTTATCCGCATACATCACTGTCTTTCCAGTCTGTCTAGATACATATTCCAATATCGATAAGAATGCAGAGAAACCAAAGTCGTTTATAGATTTCTTGTATTTCCTTTCCATCTTGGCTAGGTCAAGCGTCTCGAATACCATAACGTCATAGTCACGACAAAGTTGCCTAGCCAGTTTCCAATGCATATCAGACCGCTGATTGACTATTTTCTCGTGCAGTTTCTGCAAAGTTCGTAGCGAGCCACGCTTGCCTTTTGACTTGCTGAACCGCCTAGATAGTTTCTTCAACTTACCTAGATTGGACTTGAGTAGCTTAGGCATACTGCAATCATCGCTGTTAGATGCAACAAGGAAGTTGTGCAGACTGAAATCAAAGCCAACGATTTCACCCGATTTTGCCCATTCGGTCTGTTCTTCTTCCTTTTCTATAACTACGTAGATGTAGTATCCGCTACTTTTCCGCTTGACGGTCAAGGTCTTTACCTTACCGTCTATGTCCCTACTATTCCAATAGGGAAAATCCTTCTTACCTATCCTGATTCTGTTTCCATCATGAAACTTATATCCAGACTGCTTCGTAGTGAACGAATGGTACTTGGAACTCTTCTGGAAATGAGGGGGATTCGTCTTCCTCTTGGCCTTCAGATTACTGAAGAACAGACTATATGCACGGTCTATCCTGTCGGTTATGTCTTGAATAGCCTGTGACGGAACCTCGTTCCATTCTTGATTCTGGCGTTTCACCTTCGTTAAGTGCTTCTGCAACTGATACTTGTTCAGCATCTTGCCGTACATAGCATAGTATCTACGATGCAAGGCAATACAGTGGTTGTAGATATGACCCGAAATTATAAGTATATGGTCGAGATACTTCAGTGTATCACGATTGTATAGCTTGTTCTTGTATGTCTTTACTACTACCATGGATAAGCAAAATGCCCCGATGACACTTGTTGTGGTATTTAGCATCATCGGAGCATCAAATGTTCATTTAGATTGGCTAAGAATACCACTAATTAACCACTCTATACTATATGTTTATAATATTTTATTTTTGTTTTATGTTTCCATCTTGCATTCATATCAACAATATACTATATTTATACCAAGGTGGCAATCATCCCACGGTTAAACCCGTGGGCTTTCGGTTCAACGTAAATAGGATTAACACATGATGACACCGTTCATGAAAGCGCAAGTGCATTCGCTATTCCAGCTCAGCCATGACCGTGATGAAGCCAAAAAGCAAGTCAAAGTCATCACTCACGGCAAGCCATTCCATTTCATCTGCAAGACGTGTTCATGTGAATATGAGGCGCCGGCATTGATCTGTACACATAAGATTCTCGGCGGCGTTCGTAAACATTGGTGGAGTAGTGAACGCACTCCACGTAAATCCGAATATCTCTATGAATGTCCGGAATGTCACACCACAAATGCGGCGACGTGAACCATGTTAACACAAGCGCAAATAGACTCGACGATCAACGCTATCATAAATGTCCTCGAAAAATTCGATGTCCCGTATAAGACACTGGACAATACCGACGGATCACGAAACGGCGTAAGGTGGAGTAATGTGTTCTATGTCTACCCGGTTAATGATGACAATGTGGAGAATGCCGGAAATTATTCCAAGTTTCGATTCTTCTGCCCTTCAGGACCGGTTAATTTTGATGAATCTGAAATAAAAACAATTGTGCATGATATGGAAACAATATTTAGTGAGGCAAAACATGACTTGGCTTGATATTGAAGGAACCCTTATTGATGATCTTGAAAACCGAAACTGGCTCGACCTGTCAAACATAGTTGTGTGTGGCTATAAGTTTGGACTTTTCACTTGGGGATGGTACGACCATTCCGAAGTCGATATGGATTTAGTCCACTTGATCGAGCAGAAACTCCAGTCGCCATTCTTTTCGCACGATTGCACTGAAATTATCACCAAAAAAGACTGTATGAATTTCATGCACGAGAAAGGATTGTGGACTTGGAAGGATTGGGACCCCAACTGCAAGTATGATGTGGATGCGGAACTGGATTTCAATTCCAAATTTACTAAGGTATCCGTATTCATCGAAATGTTTAAGGATCAGCATGAAAGCTGGCTGTTCGACGATTCCATTACCGAAAGTCAAAAAATACAGTTTTTAAAGTCAGACAACACTATCGTCCTGATGAATCCCCATGAAGATGAACAATAATGTAATTGTGGTGGCCGGTGAATAATTCAGTCAACCGGTGTTGACAATACTGAAACAGTTTGCTATATTACCTCGTATGGAACAGTTAAAAAACTATATTCGGTTTTCCCCACATATGGCGGATTATACGATATCTTATATCAGATCTATGGCAGACCAATATGGTTGGCGCTTTTCCAAGAATGATGACGGTATCATCGTGTCGTTCGACAATACTAATGTCACGGCGCCATCGTTGATGATGTATTTAAGGTGCATACCGGGCGCTCTTTCGCATGTGACAGACATGGTAATCACCGGGTTTAAGCTCCCATAGGAGATATGTGCAATGGACGTGAATGAGTTTTTTAAGCAAAAAAATCGAGACGAACAATTAGCAGACATCGATGCAGCAAAAGCCTTGACACGAGAAATGCGCCATGAAGTAGACAAGTACACAAAACTTGCTACGCTCGCATTTGCTGATGAAGTAGAACTTGTTAAACGCTACATCTATAGTCATCGTATTACGTTCTATTTGAACGATGCAATGAAATGGCGCCGTATTATGGATGACGGGGTCCCGGCACAGTTAACTAAAGAACAGAACGAATACCGAGAAGCATTTGACAGGGTGGTTGAATTTGTTTCAGAATTTGCTACTGGCAATAAAGAATGTGTGCTTGAAATTCCTGAAATTAGTCAACAGGGTTACGAATGTTCTGGATGGAATATCAAGTTTAGCTTCATCGACAAGATGTTCGAATTTACATTGCCTAATATCGACAAGCTCGATACCGATAACTATTACTACTCACATGAGGGTAAGTTTTGGATCGGTGTGTACGTAAATTCGTATTGCGTCGAACAAGTTGCATCGTCATACAGCATTGATGACTTGCAAAAAGAATTCATGAATCTGTTTCACCTGTAAGGGATTTCTATTATGATTAAACTGATGGTTTGTGGAAGCCGTGGAATTACTGACCCCAGACTCGTATTCCGTATTATCGACGAATATGTCGAGACACTGGGCGACGATGTCACCATTATCGAGGGCGAGGCGAAGGGTGTAGACCAGCTTGCCAGAAAATGGGCGGAAGAACATGGCAAGGCGATCATGTCATTCCCCGCTGAATGGGACCTGTATGGCAAGTCTGCCGGTTTCAAACGTAACTGTGATATGGTTGCCGCATGCGACCACTGCTTGATTATGTGGGATGGCCAGTCCAAGGGTACAAAACATGATATAGATCTTTGTACCAAATCTGGAAAACCCCATAAAATTGTTATCGTGGAGTAATTTATGCCGCTTATTACCGAGCATACAATTTATAAATTTGAAAACAATTCGTTTCCGTCGAAAGATGCTGCCGTAGAGTATGTAAAGCAGTATAAAGATCGTCTTATCATGAGACGTGACCGCCTTGTCGATCAAATCCATGAGTTTAAGGATTATAAGCTGCCCGAAACGGTGCAACAGCTCGATGCTTGCATGACGACACCCGACAAAGATTTTCTTCAGTTCTTTGTTAATGGCTTTTCCATCAAATCAAACATTAGCCAGATCGAGTCGGTGTCATTCAAGTATGTAGAACCATACGTGTCAATTAATGACGGTGCTGCTTACGTCCCCGTTAACAAGAAAACTATGAAAGAATTGCGGTCACTTGTTCGATCTACCATTGCACTACAGCTCGAACAACTCATCACAGAATATAAAGGAATTCGTCATGCACTAAATAAGTGCGGTGATATGATCAAACGCATCAATGAAGACGAGGACATCAAATGAAGTATGCTGGCAAAGAAATCCATGAACTTGAGTATGATAAGTGGGACGGAAAAGCCCGTACCATGATCTGCTGGTCTAGTGACGACTCCCCTATTGTACATGAGGTCGTCGTGGGCGTTTATAAAGTATTCTGGTATACAATATCTGGCCGGCGATACCATCACTGTGCCGAATTGCCTTATGAAAAACATGCACTGTACAAGTGTTCTTATACCGTGTGCGACAAACAGTACACAGACGACCTGTGCCATTTGGATCATCTTTCGGATGGCGAGCCCATATTCCGCTCGTTGGACCATGGTGATGTATTTATTGATTCACGGCTTACATCGGTACAACTGGTTGATAACAGCAAGCCCATCACAAGGCAGATGACGCACAGAGATCTAGCAAACTGGTGCAGAAATGGTGGTGAAATTCTTATCGGCGACACTACGGTTTATAGCTGCTGGACATATGACCTTCGTGATGCTAATGTCCCGTATATCGCAAAAAACATCAAGATCAGGAAGGTTGGTGAGGATACTTGGCATGAACCAGAAATCACACTGAAGCCGGAAGATACTTGGTTTGACTATGATCGTGAATCATATGAACACAATAATCCCCAGTGTATTCAAAGTGAATTGCAATACGGAAAGAAGTATAAATGCTATCGCACTAATGGAACGTGTGTGTCATTATTTTACCATGGTATACCATCTGACGGAAAATATCCAGTATTCAGTGAACATCTAAATCTGGTTGTAAGCGTATTCAGTGAACATCTAAATCTGGTTGTAAGCGATGACTGGTACAAAGTATCGGAATTTTGCATGTTTGAGTTGGATGAATAATTATATTCCTTAACGAGCAGCGTGGTTAATTATGCGTAAATTTCTAATCGGCAACAGTTTTGGCGGTGCACAGATTACTAGGCCCGCATGGGACTACCTTGTATCAACAATAACTGATGATGTTCGAACCGACATGTATCACATAATCTGGCAGAATGCAGCTGCGGCAAACCCAAATATGCATGAAGACCAGACGGCTGATAATACAGAGTCGATTCGTTTCCCGGCATATCTCAAAGAATTGTCTGAATTCAGGCAAATCATACTCAACCTCATCGAACGGCTACACTATGACTATGCCCGTTTCGATGAACTTAATGACCAGCACACATTGAGGATCGTCGAAATCCCCGATGATGGCAGGTCATATACAATCTACGAGGATGAATACGGCTCCGAGTATGTCACGCAAATCCACAAGAATTACTTTGCGCAGCCTGACTGGCTTATGCGTGCAAAGTACAATATCAAGACGATGTGCAAAGATCTCGGACCTTCCGTACGTGGCGTGTTCAATAACACGGACACAAAAGTCTCGATCGCACTTGATGGTGCATATGGCATGGCCAAGTGCTTTAATGAAGACGGCGACAAGCCGGTGTTCTTCTTCCTGAAACGTAATGAATATTACACCGCATCAGATGAACACCAGAAAGAAGGCTACGATATCATCTTTGAGGATAGCACGGCAAACTGTCTTGGCTTTATCCCTGAGTACTTTGATGCTACCGTCATGAAGTCGTTTGTAAACCTGTACAACCTCCTGCAGGAGGATGAATGACGGTTACAGAATTGATCGACGCACTATACTGCTATAACGGTGACACCGAAATTACTATTCTGGAAACAAACGGGAACGTCACGCAGTGGCGCCCGCTGGAACAGCGTGATTTCGAAACCATTCAGGCAGGCGACAAGCGTGTCATGCGCCTGCACCCTAACATTGCATACCAAATAGAGGTAAATCCATGCCAAACAATGTAACACCGGGCGCAAATCTGATTCATGCGTATTGCAATAGTCCAGAGCATGATGCCCATAAGCCGATGTGCTTCTATACATCATCACCATGTTATGATATCGGAGGCCTCCCGGGTGACCACCGACAGGCCGTGTCTACATGGCAACTTGATTGCGTGTATCAAGCTATGGCAGACCATGCCATGAGTCATGGGTGGATGATCTCCGAACAAATTATGACTTTGCGCAACTCATGCGGGCGGGCCTATAGTGAAAAACGATGGTTCATCAGCTACCCACTGAGATAATAGGCTATCCCCAACAAAGTGTGCGCACTAAAAATAAGAATGACTTTTATAAAGGAGCACCAATATGGCGACCGCAGCAGAAAATGCAAGAAAAGTTCTTAATTCAATCAAGGCGAAATTCAATCTGGATAAGTTGCCACGAGGAACATTTATCGAAAGTTTTGGCGATGACCTCGCCTACATCCGATACAACGGTTGTATTACAGGCCGTTACTGCGCAGGGGAACTGACAGACGAGGAAGTCGAGGAACGAGCACAGAAAATAATAGACAACCGTGGTGGACCTAAGATGAACAGCTCAGAGGATTTCCTTGCTCCAGAAGACATTCCACCCTGCATGAGGAGCGTGTAATAAGATAGAAAGTTGGCTAGGTGATGATTCACCTAGCCATTCCATTTATACCCCAATCATATAAATTGCATATGTAACAATATCTAGAGGTAGTTATGCCCGGTCAATTGATGCATATGAGTTATGTAATGTGGATGGAACAACAGATGGCGAAGGGTAATATCCCTTCTGGGCCAGAACCGGTTCCGCCAGAACCAGTTCCACCAATCGTTCTTCCCCCGCAAACTATCCGATTCCGTTTCGAGAATGCAGACTATGATCCAACCGTTATAGAGAATGGCGGGGTTTGGACTAAAGTTGCTGATAGTTCTTATAATGACTGGGACTGGTATTGCGAAGATACTGACTGGAGTGGTAAATTTAATAATAATAATAGTGGATACACATTTACCGAGGATATAAAAGTCAGTATCCTTATCACCGGTGATATGGCAAATATTACATCTGCTGCAGGAATGTTCAATGATTGTACAGGCTTAACAAACATGCCTGAAAATTCATTCCCAAGCTTGACAGTGTGTACTGCTATGTTCCAAGACTGTACAAATTTGGCAAGCATTCCTAATAATGCATTCCCGAATCTGACAAATGGTATTGCTATGTTTAATGGCTGTACAAGTTTAGCAAGCATACCTGAGAATGCATTTCCGAAATTGATTGATGGTAGCTGGATGTTCCAAAACTGTACAAATTTGGCAAGCATTCCTAAGAACGCATTCCAAAACTTGGTTAAGTGTAATGGTATGTTCAATGGTTGTGCAAGTTTGACAAGCATAGATGCGAATGCATTCCAAAATTTGTCTAGGGCACCAGATATAATGTTCAAAAACTGTACAAGCTTAACAAGCATAGCTGATGGTGCATTTACAAGTCTAACAGAGTGTGTGGCTATGTTCCGAGACTGTACAAGTTTGGCAAGCTTACCTAATAATGCATTTCCGAATCTGACTAAGTGTACTGCTATGTTCTATAGATGTACCGCCCTAACAAGTATA
The DNA here is from genome assembly GCA_024399065.1 of Fibrobacter sp. Taxonomy (NCBI): domain Bacteria; kingdom Pseudomonadati; phylum Fibrobacterota; class Fibrobacteria; order Fibrobacterales; family Fibrobacteraceae; genus Fibrobacter; species Fibrobacter sp. The sequence goes on from JAKSIB010000015.1 coordinate 80,016, forward strand.
CCTGAAAATTCATTCCAGAAATTGGTTGATGGATCCAATATGTTCCAAGGCTGTACAAGTTTGACACGCATACCCGAAAATTCATTCCCAAGCTTGACAGTGTGTACTGCTATGTTCCAAGGCTGTACAAGCTTGACAAGCATAGATGCGAATGCATTCCAAAATTTGACTATAGGATCGAATTCGATGTTCAATAACTGTACAAAATTAACCAGCATAGCTGGTAATGCATTCCCGAACCTAACCGATGGGTTCTTTATGTTCCAAAACAGTACAAGCTTGACAAGCATAGATGCGAATGCATTCCCAAACCTAGTTAGTGGAGACTTTATGTTCTCTGGTTGTACAGGCCTAACAAGCATCCCAGAAAATGCATTCCCGAACCTAACCAATGGGTACTGTATGTTCTCTGGCTGTACAAGCTTAACAAGCATAGCTGATGGCGCATTTACAAGTCTAACAGAGTGTATGGCTATGTTCCAAGACTGTACAAGTTTGACAAGCTTACCTAATAATGCATTTCCGAATCTGACTACGTGTACTGCTATGTTCTATAGGTGTACCGCCCTAACAAGTATACCTGAAAATTCATTCCAGAATCTGACTACGTGTTCTGCTATGTTCAATGGTTGTACAAGCTTGGCAAACATACCTGAAAACGCATTATCTAACTTAACCAACGGTACTGCGCTGTTTTATAACTGTACTAGCTTGACTAGCATCCCCGAGAACTTGTGTCCGAATTTGACTAATTCTGCCAGTATGTTCAATGGCTGCACTAATGTTCAAAGTGGTGCATTAAATCTATACAAAAACTTGCTGGCAGGCGGAAAGGTAACAGCCCATACTGATACCTTCAAAAATTGCGGTAAAGATACTGAAACTGGCCTAGAAGAACTCCAGCAGATCCCACAGTCATGGGGTGGCTTGGCAGAAGGCTAATCAAATACATAATCTTGATTATTTTTAAGCCGTATGTTGACAATATACGGCTTTTTTGCTATATTTATACTTACATCACGACCCCGCCGGAAAACAAAGCCTGCCTAGACGCCGACCCGGTCGACATTGATCATAGAATAGGCAGCAAGGAATATCATGAAAAAGCATCCCGTCGTTACTAACGGCAAATTCTTCCATAATACCCTCCGTTCCGTAGGGTACAATACGTACACTGCAATCGCCGACATCATCGACAATTCGGTCGAACCTGAAGTCGGCTCGACAATGGTAAGCGTCATCCCGGAATACACCGGAACCGGCCAGAACGCCAAGATCACTGCGATCCGTATCGTTGACAATGGTTCCGGCATGTCCTTGGAGACCCTTGACGAAGCCATGGCGCTCGGTAGCGAGACCGGAAAGACCGGAAAGCATAATCTCGGTATGTACGGCACCGGCCTGAAGACAGCGGCATTCTCCATGGGCCAGACACTTGAAGTGTATTCTAAGCTTAGCGGCTCCGACTACATCAGCTATGCAAAGATGTCGCTCGCCGAAGCTATCGCCAACGGATCCGACATCGAGGTAGAGATCGGCTCTTACAAGACATCCGAAATCGCAATAATTGCCAACGATATCGGCGGCCATGGGACTATCGTCCGTATTTCGGACCTCGACCGAATGAAGACCTTCAACTACGGCACATTCGTAGGCACCGCAACAAAGCGTCTCAGCATCATTTTCAGCAAGTTCTTCAACCCGGACCCGCATTGCCCGCCGGTGGATTCCCAGAATGCAAATTTCGTACGCATGTACGTCGGCAACCAGCGTGTGCCGTATGTCGATGTGGCAAAGTGCAGCAGGTTCGCAGAACACTGGAAGGATCCCGATAACGACAACACCATGATTATTGACGGCCACAGGATCAAATACAACGTCTGGTTCTCCCCGACAGTATTTGCAGACGACGAGGCCAAGACTGACGACGCTATCCATGACAAATACATCGGAAGGCAAATGTCCAATCAGGGCTTCTATGTATTCCGCCAGAACCGTCTGATCGGCCAAGGCCTTACATTCGGCCTCTGGGCACGCCACCCGTCCGTAAACGGCCTCCATATCGAGATCTTCGTTGACGGTGACACGGACTACCTCTTTGGTACCGGCTTTACCAAGACTGCGTCCGACACCACCGATATCAAGGAGGAGGTCCTCTCCACGTTCCGCTACAGGTTCATGCATTTCGTGAAGCAGGCTCAGGACCGAAACAGCAAGTCCAGCAAGCTTTCCGTCGAGGAGACCCTCAAGAAGGCCGCCATGTACAACGCAATCGTGGACGACCTGAACAGCAAGCCTACACTCCGTGTCCCCGGCATCAAGGCGACAAACTCCGGCAACGGCACTGCCAAGGAACATGAACACCGTGGACCGCAGGCAAACCCGAACCCGATCAAAAAGCGAAATGCCCAGTGGATCACCGAGATCGTCGAGGCTCACATCGGCGAATACGGGAAGATGTATGAATGCGAATTCGGCGAAAACGGGAGCATCGTGAAGATCAACGTGGACCATGCATTCTATACCGAGTTCTACAACAAGCTCGACGTACAGATGCAGGCGACCATGGGGAAGATCCTCGCATGCAACCTTAACGCATTGATCCGATCCGGCTACTTTGCCGATGACGACATTTCCGAGGCTATCGAATCGTTCTTCGCAGCCCAGTCCACCGCAATCAGGACTGCGTTGTCGTAAGTTAACACCAGTAGATTAAAAACGGCTCCTATGGATTATCCCATAGGAGCTGTTTTTATAGTTTCCGATGTGCAATCAGTACTTGTCTGTTATGACCGGGTCGCACGGCAGACGTGGACTGATGTCCTTTACGCTGTCATACCACTGGGACAGTCTGGACAGTTCCTTTTCGAAGATCTCGCCGAGCCGTTTACGCTCCTCGGCAAGTATTTCTCCCATACGTACGGCATCGATTGTACTCACCCCGAACATTTTGCTCAGGTCTACAGGAATCTTGCAGAAGTATGGGGTCAAATCCACGGCATCCGACTTAATCGTGAGCTCGATGTATCCCTCCACTTCCTCTTCGACGAATATGATCCGGCTGCCGTCGAGCTCGGCAAGCAGTATACGCTTGATAATGGACCTTCTTGCGAGTTCCTCGAACTTGTCCAGACGGCCGGTCAATTCCCGGTAACATGCCGACGCAATGTCGGTTATCGGAGTGATATCGGTACATTTCACATAGCTGTCAAGTGAGCCGCTGTTGTACATCGGGCTGTGGTCGTTGAACGACACGAAACGTGGCATCCGGCCGGGTGACAGGTAGACATAGCTGGGGACGGCTTTCTTCACGGGGACACTTACATGCCCGTTACGGTACACCGACACGTCATTCCCCGTGGCCGCCGGATATACAGCGCTGACGTACCGGTTGCCGGCGTCGTCGTACATGTGGGTCATTACGGCCCCGGCACCGTCGAACAGGTCGCCAAGGCTATCGATGAAACCGCTTACCTTGGACCGGTTGGACTGGCGCAATGCGAACTCGTAGTTGGTCTTCGCTGCCTCGTAGTTGATCTTTGCCTCGGCAAGCTCTTGCTCGGCCTCCTGCAATGCCATCTTGGCCTCTTCAAGTGTCGTCATTTCGCCTCCCCTGTGTCACAGATGTCCCTGTAGTCCGGGATCCACGTCTCGGCCGTCAGGTCTACGTTAGTGAACCCCACAACATACCATTCGCCGGTACCACGCCTGCACTCCATGACATACCCGGAGCCATCCATGTGTATATTGGCAGATAACATGCCATCCTTGCACAGCTCGTAGCCGGGGGTGACATGGCTCTTCAGATAGTCCAGACAGGCCTCCTTGGTATGGAACGTCACATGGCGCCTCGGTACGCCGTCACAGCAGCCCGGGACATGGGACCTGAACCAGTACTTGGCCGCACGTACACGCTCGTCGATGCATTTATGGCAGGCCGGACACCCGTCCAGCAGGTCCATAGGGACGGGCGGGTCAATACGCTCTACGCCGCATACGCAGCATACGTCCTTCCTACTTGCCATCGTCCACCTCCTTGACGACCTGCACGTTGAAACCGTGCTCGCCTTCGCCGGACAGCTTGGCTATCTGGGCGTTGGCGTACTCGTTTGCCTCCCCACAGGTTGCGAAGCGCTTCCTGTAGTGGTGCTCGTATTCGCTGGACTCTATTATAACCTTGTACATTTCACTGTCTCCATATCGTATGTCACTTGAACAGGGCGACCACCTCGATGACCGCCATCAGTATACCGAATGCGTATTTCAGCACCTTCCACCACGTCACCCTGACCGCTCCCGGAACGGCCGCCCCGGATGCCACGGACATGTCATCCGGCTTGATGTCGTGCATGGCCTCATGCACCACCTGCATGTGGACCACCGGTCCCGGTTCAGGATCCAGTCCGTCAAGGTCCCTGTACATTATTACAGGGGTGCCTGAACTCCCACGGTCGCCGTCAAGGTCCTCGTACCGTATCACAGGCGCATCGGAATACCACGGGTCGAACGACACACCGCACAGGCCATTACCGGATATCTCCCTGTCCGTCATGTCATCCCCGCTTACCGAACGGAGTCCCGTCCATGTACACGAAACGGCGGAACGCCACGTCAAACTTGTACGTCATCCCGTCGACGGACACCCCGTCGCTGCAATGGCCGGTTATCATCCCGGTGTAACCCTTCTGACTGTCCACCACCCTGAGGAATATGCCACCAAGGACCGGGTCACGCTCGATCCGGCCGCTTATGTCGCTCAGCATCTCGTCGGCATCCCCGTATGGACTGTATCTGGGGTCAATCGCCGGCTGTATCCTGTACTCGGTATCGACCCATGACCAGCTGGGTTCCGGCGCCGGAAGCCATTCACCCCCGGCCTTTACACGGTATTCGATCTTGAGACCCTTGGTATGGGCCCGCATAATGTCGATCATCTCTTCGGTAGTCATTATCGCCTCCGTATATCTGCCCCAAATATACAATCATACGCCGGGGTTTGCAAGACTGGCATGCCAAATATCCCCCAATACCCCCCATACCCCCCAAAATTTTTTTCGGGAACGCTTCGCACCCTGATCAGGAAAAACGGGGGTGGGGGTCAACGGCGGCATATTTTTTACAGATACCCCCAGACCCCCCCCTAGTAGTAAACACCGGGAAAATCGCATGGGGGCCGTTCCGGAAAATCGGAAATTTTGTACCCATGTTTTTTATTTGATTTTTGGAGGGGGTGTCCCGGGGACAGGGGGACCGGGTGGACTGGTTGGACGAGGTGGGACCGGGTGGACTGGTTGGACATGGGGGACAAGGAGGACGGGGTGGGACAAGGAGGCCACGTTAGCTGGAGGGGGTGTCCGGGGGTGTCCCCCTTGTGAAACATTACCTGATCCGTGAAACATTCCGGGGTGGGGAACAAGTGTAACCCCGAAGCAAAGAACAGTGCACACCTGTGCAGTACGGCGGTTTAGCCTAGGCTAAGTTAGCCCCGGCTAACCCGGTGTAACAGCCCGGGCTTCTATCACCGGTGTACCCCCCTTACGGCGGTTCACATCCCAACGTCTTGACAACGCTCCGGAGTTTCCGTATATTCTCGGTGTAAGCAACGGTTGCTTACAAAGGTTGAGTGGATGACCTATGACAACTATCCACGCTTTTCAAAGGAGTCTACTATGACTAAGGTAAATCCCATCAAGAAGAACGCTATCCACGCTGCTGATTACACCGCTGCAATCAACACCGAATTCCATGTTGCACCGGCCTACTGGCCGCAGCTCTTCAGCAAGCAGACCAAGACCGTTGACCCGGGTACCGGCGAACTCAAGGTTGCTCTTGAAGACGGCCCTAAGGTCGGTCGCTTCCTCGACCTCATCGAGGCCAAGGTGGACGGTGTCTCCCACACTGCCGCTCTTGACCACGAACGCTTGGTTGTGACTGTCACTGTGGACGGCGTGAATTTCACCAACAACGGCGATCTTCAGGAACTGCTCAGCGACTTGGCTAAGTACAGCTTCAAGACGGTCTGCCGCCTTATCGTGTACGGCGTCTTGGAAATTAACGCCAAGAACTACGCAAAGATGTTGACCGACTACTAGTCGGTTTTGTTAAACCTTAACCTAAGGGGGACGGCCTTGCCGTTCCCCTTTTTTTGTTTTATGCCCACCGGCCGGCCGCCGGCGGGCCTTTTTTTGCGTTTATACGGGCCAAAAACGGCCTTTTATTTTACGGCCGTACATTTATTTAAATATGGCCTTAAAACGGCCGTTTTAGGCCGTTTTTATCCGTTTTTTGTTTTATCCCGCCCATGTACCGACGGGGTATTTTTTCACCTAATATAAACCGTATCCCAATGTGTTGACAAAGCTCCGGAATTTCTTTATATTCTTGGTGTAAGCGATAGTGCTTACAAAGGTTAAGTGAAAGACCTAAAATATTTCACAAAAACGCCCAAAAAAGTAGGTAATACTATGGCTCGTTTAAATATGGAAATTGCTCGTCTTTTTGACCGTCCGTTGTCCGAATTCGGTGGATTTGTCCGTTCAACTTTGTGCTATCATAAGGTTGCTCCCGCCACTACTAAGCGTGACTCTGCTTATCTCAAGGAAAATATGAGTGGTTATTGCGTCAAGTCTCACAAGTCTTGGCTCGCAGAACACCCCGACGCAGTTGTCCGTAAGTTGGATGACGTCATCAGTCCGAAAGCTGAACTCCACCACACTTATGCCGAAACTGTGGCTCTCGGTTGTAACTGGGATTACTACGCAATGCAGCGTAAGGTCGCTGAGTCGCAAGGCTTGGTAATGACCGACGCCGACTTTGAAAAGCAAGACCCGTCCGGCCGCAAGTCCCTGTTCGGTCGCTTGATTTACATCAAGGCTGAATATTTCGACTTGTTCAATGACATGACTCCCGAAGAGGCGAAAGAAGTTTTGTATCTTAACTACCGAAAGTTGAGCTACAAAAATCCGGAAGACGCACCTAAGGGAGAAAGATTTAAGTCCCATTGGTACAAGCTTGAAAATAATGTTTGGGAAGACTTGCCCACGTCTGTGTTGGCTGAGTTCAAGGCTCCGAAAAGTTCTTTCACTGTAAAAAATTGTGACGGGGAAACTATCACGAACATTGACGGCTTGCCGATTGAGCTTGCTCAGAATATTCGTGCTCCGAAACTTTCTAACCTTGACGGTTGGTACTACAAGGAAAAGAACATTTTGGATGACCTTATTCTTCCTTAAAAAATAACCTTAACCTATGGGGGACGGCTCTGCCGTTCCCCTTTTTTGTTTTATGCCCACCGGCCGGCCGCCGGCGGGCCTTTTTTGCGTTTATACCGGCCATAAACCGGCCAAAAACGGCCTTTTTATTTTTGCCCGTACATTT